>CALGFH010000415.1 GCA_937881255.1 uncultured Actinomycetes bacterium | reverse complement strand
GCTTGTCGCCGTAGCGCCCGGTCAGGCGCTCGGCGGCGACGTTGAAGCTGTCGAACGCGGCGCCCGAGGTGTTCACGGACGCGCATGCTAGGCTCTTCAAATCCCTAGGCCAAATTGCCCGCCTCCGACAGGAGTCCGCTCGAACCGTGACCGACCGCAGGGCGACCACGTTCCAGGGATCGAGCGACCGGTGGGCCAACCTCGAGGCGCTGGGCGCCGCCGCCGGCCAGCGGCCCCGGCCCAGCAAGCCCAAGCGGTCGATGAGCTCGCGCCGCCGCCGCAACCTGCTCAGGACCCTGGCCATCGTGCTGACGCTGGTGGTCGTGCTGGCCGGGGCGGGCGCCGTCTGGGCCTACCGCTACGCCGACCGGCTGGTCGGCAAGGGCCAGCGGCCGGTGGCCGGCCTGACCCCGGCCGTGGCCGGGCGGCCGATGAACATCCTGCTGGTCGGCTCCGACTCCCGGGCCGGCCTGAGCCGCCGCCAGCTCGGCCGGATCCAGACGGTGGAGGTGGCCGGCCGGCGCACCGACACCATCATGGTCCTGCACGTCAGCCCGGGGCGGGACAAGGCGGTGATGGTCTCGCTGCCGCGGGACCTCCGGTCCACCGTCAACGGCAAGGCCAACAAGCTCAACGCCGCCTTCGCCTTCGGCGGCCCCGACCTGCTGGTGAAGACGGTGGAGGAGACCACCGGGCTGACCATCAACCACTACGCCGAGATCGACTTCGCCGGCTTCCTCAACGTGGTCGACGCCCTCGGCGGGGTCACCCTCTGCAACCGCAGCGGCCACCGCCTGGACGACAGCTTCGCCAACCTCCACATGGACCCTGGCTGCCAGAAGATGAACGGGGTCAAGGCCCTGGCCTTCGTCCGGGCCCGGCACGTCGACTCCGACTTCGGCCGCATCGGCCGCCAGCAGGAGTTCATGCGGGCGGTCATGGCCGAGGTGGCCGGCCGCGGCAACCTGGCCGGCCTGCCCGAGCTGCTGGACGTGGCCGACATCGCCACCGACCACATCAAGACCGACGACGCCCTGAGCACGGGCACGGCCATCGGCCTGGCCCGGCGGCTGCGCAAGCTCGACCCGGGCTCGCTCGACATGCGGGTCTACCCGAGCATCGCCTCGCCGCCACGCTGCGCCGGCTGCGCGGCCTTCGTCGACCCGCTGCCCGAGGCGGCCATCCTGATGCGGGCCCTGGCCCGCGACGCCGCCACCCTGCCCCCGGTCGGGCTGCCCGGCGGCAAGGGGATCTCCCTTGCCACCACCCCGGTCACCGTCCTCAACGGCAGCGGTGTCGAGGGGGCGGCGGCCCGGGCGGCCGCCGACCTGCGCCGCCTGGGCGTCCGGGTGGTCGGCACCGGCAACGCCGCCACCCCGACCGGCGCGGCCTCGACCCTGGCCTACCCCCCGGCCCTGGCCCGCCAGGCCCGGCTGCTGGCCTCGGTCCTCGGGGGCAAGGTCAAGCTGGTCAAGGCGTCCGACGGCGCCAGCCTGACCCTCACCGTCGGGTCGGGGTTCCGGCTCCGGTGACGCCGCCCACCTCGGCTAGCGGACTGGCTGGAAGTAGTGGTCGACGGTCCAGTCGGCGAGCCGTACCCCCAGGTCACTGGCGGCCGTGTCAGCGAAGCGGAAGTGGATCCCCAGCCACATCCGGGCGTCGACGACATCGCTGCGCAGCTCCCGCCCCGAGTCGTACTGACGGGTGACGCCGGGCACCGCGGTGGAGATGAGGGTCAGCCGCAGGTGCCGCGTGCCGAGCACCTCGGCCAGACCGTGGCTTGCGACCGCGGCCAGCGAGACATAGCCACTGGGGTATTCCGGGTACGCCGGCGAGGGGAACAGCGGCACCCAGCTGGGGTCCGGGATCGTGGCCGGGTTGCCGTCGGTATCGGCCAGGTTGATCGCGGTGATCGGCCGCCAGTAGCCATGCCGGTACTTGGCGTACCAGACCGTGATGACCGCGTCCCCCAGGCTCATGTCGATCGCGGCGAACATCCGCGCGGCCTCGACGATGTCCAGGTGCCGCACTGCCACCTGGTCCCGCAGGGCGGCGTTGAACTGGACGACCCCGTTGCCGGAGTAGAACCGGGCGGTGTCGGTCTGGGCGGGGGTCCGCACCGTTGAGGAAGCGGAGCCGACGGCCTTGACCTCGGCGAAATCGCGGGTGGAGCGGGCCGAGGCGAGCGCCGGCGGGTCCGGCGGGGCGAACTGGCTGGCCCGGTGCACCAGCAGCGGCGTGACGAAGCCCATCCAGGGGTGGACCATCGGGGCCATCCCCGGCGGTGTGGGCCGCCAGACGCCCGGTGCCGGTGGTTGGGTGAACTCGATGGCGGCGTTGCGTCCGTCGTGGGCGCGCAGCTTGACGAGATGCTCGGCGGCGTGGGTGCCGAAGGAGATGCCCCGGGTCTTGGCCTTGCCGTCAGGAATCTGGGCCAGCGACGCGGCACGGGCGGTGTCCAGGGTGGCCTGGGCATACGGCGAGTAGGTCACCAGGACCTTGTGGGCGGCCGCCACCGCAGCCGCCTGGGCGGAGGCGCCGCGGGGCGCGCGGGCATGGAAGCGGTACGGGGCGTACCGGCCCTCGATGCCGACCACGGCGTTGTAGACGGCGGCCTGGACGAACCCCATGTACAGGGCGGTCTCGGGCCCCTGCTTGGTGGTGTCGCCGGCCAGGGTGGTCATGGCGAGCGCGTTCCAGTCCGTGATGACCGTCGGGTCATCGGCCGATGTCGTGGTTGCCGCCGGGGCCGCCGTCGCGACACCGGGCGCAAGCGTGCTCAGGAGCAACGCGGCCGCGCAGGCGGCGAGCCATCCCGCGCTCGGTGGGTCACCGTAGTCGAAGGCGGTGACTCCAACCCGCCCACTCTGCGCCTCACGACCCAGCAAAGCAAGGGATTTGCTGCATCTGAGGAAATTGCGAAAATGCGGCGGTGGATCGTCCCGGTGGGCCGGTTCTCGGTAGGCTGCAGCCGTACTCCGACCAACTAGGAGCTCTGGCCATGCGCTTCCTCGTGACCGGCGGGGCCGGCTTCATCGGCTCCAACTACGTGCGCCACCTGCTCGCCACCGACCCCGAGGCGCAGGTGACCAACCTCGACAAGCTCACCTACGCCGGCAACCGGGCCAGCGTGGCCGACCTGGAGGGCGACCCCCGCTACCAGTTCCTCCAGGGCGACATCTGCGACCCCGACCAGGTCGCCGAGGCCGTCGCCGGCCACGACGTGGTGGTCAACTTCGCCGCCGAGACCCACGTCGACCGCTCGATCGTCGAGCCCCTGGAGGCGGTCCGGACCAACACCGTCGGGGTGGCCACCCTGGCCGAGGCGGCCCGCCGGGCCGGGGTCGGACGCTTCCTCCAGGTCGGCACCGACGAGGAGTACGGGACCATCAGCGACGGCTCCTTCGCCGAGGACGACCGGCTGGAGCCGTCCTCGCCCTACTCGGCCGGCAAGGCCGGCGGCTCCCTGGTCGCCCTGGCCTATGCCGCCACCCACAAGCTGGACGTGGTCGTGACCCGCTGCACCAACAACTACGGGCCCTACCAGTTCCCCGAGAAGGTCATCCCGCTGTTCGTGACCAACCTGATGGACGGCCACAAGGTCCCGCTGTACGGCAGCGGCGGCAACATCCGCGACTGGCTGTACGTGCTCGACCACTGCAGCGCCATCGACCTGGTCCTGCGGCGCGGCCAGACCGGCGCCATCTACAACATCGGCGGCGGCAACGAGGTCACCAACCTGGAGCTGACCCGGCGCATCCTGGCCGCCTTCGGGGCCGGCGAGGACCGGATCGAGTTCGTGGCCGACCGGCCCGGCCACGACTGGCGCTACTCGCTGGACACGACCAGGGTCCGCGAGCTCGGCTGGGCCCCGGCCCACGACTTCGACCAGGGCCTGGCCGAGACGATCGCCTGGTACCGGGAGCACGAGGACTGGTGGCGCCCGATGAAGCCCGCCGGGGCCACCCGGACCCTGGACCACGGCAGGTGAGGGTCCTCCTCACCGGGGCCGGGGGGCAGGTCGGGCGGGCCCTGGAACGCGCCTTCGCCGACGCCAAGGAGCTGGTCGCGCTCGACCGGGCCGCCCTCGACATCACCAGCTGGCCGGCGGTGGCCGACACCGTGGCCGAGCTGGCCCCCGACCTGGTGGTGAACGCGGCCGCCTGGACCGACGTCGACGGCTGCGAGGGCGACCCCGACCGGGCCTTTCTGGCCAACTGCTCCGGCCCCCGCCACCTGGCCCTGGCCTGCCGCGAGGTCGACGCCGAGCTGGTCCAGCTGTCCACCGACTACGTGTTCGACGGCACCGCCGCCGCCACCCGCCCCGACGGCTACGGCGAGGACGACCAGCCCGCCCCGGCCAGCGTCTACGGCCGCTCCAAGCTGGCCGGCGAGCAGGCCGTGCGCCACCTCTGGGGCCGCAGCTACATCGTCCGCACGGCCTGGGTGTACGGGGTCGGGGGCCGCAACTTCGTGGCCACCATCCGGCGCCTGGCCGCCGAGCGCGACACCCTCCGGGTGGTCGACGACCAGGTGGGCAGCCCGACCTATGCGGCCGACCTGGCCGACGGCATCCGCGCCCTCCAGCGCACCGGCCAGCACGGCACCTACCATCTGACCAACCAGGGGTCCTGCTCCTGGCACGAGCTCGCCCGGGCCATCCTGGCCGGCACCGGCCAGGACCCCGACCGGGTGCAGCCGACCACCACCGCCGAGTTCCCCCGCCCGGCCCCCCGGCCCGCCTTCTCGGTCCTGGACAACCGCCTGGCCCGCCTGGCCGGCGTGCCTGGGCTGCGCCCGTGGCCCGAGGCCCTGGCCGACTACCTGGCCGCCGAAGGGTGACGTGACCAGGTGACCGCGCGCCGGGGACGGGCCAGCCCGGCGGCCAAGCTCGTCATGGTGGCGCTCTGCCTGCTGTGGGTGATCCCGACGGCCGGGATCGTGGTCACCTCCTTCCGGACCCGGGACGCGGCCAACAGCTCCGGCTGGTGGACGGTCATCACCTCGCCGTTCGACCTCAGCCAGTACACCCTGGTCAGCTACCGTCAGGCCTGGTTCGGGGGCATGGGCGACGCGTTCCTCAACAGCCTGGCCGTCACCCTGCCGGCCGTGGCCATCCCGGTGGTGATCGCCGGCTTCGCCGCCTACGCCTTCGCCTTCCTGGACTTCTGGGGCCGCGACGTCCTGTTCGCGGTGATCGTGAGCCTGCTGATCGTCCCCTACCAGGTGGCGCTGGCCCCGCTGCTCCGCATCTACGGCGACCTGGGCGTGACCGGGACCTACGCGTCCGTCTACCTGACCCACATCGGCTTCAACCTGCCCCTGGCCATCTTCATCCTCCGGAGCTTCATGGCCACGCTGCCGCACGAGGTGATCGAGTCGGCCAGGGTCGACGGGGCCGGCCACTACCAGATCTTCTGGCGGCTGATCCTGCCCCTGTCGGTCCCGGCGGTGGCCGCGTTCGCCATCTTCCAGTTCCTGTGGGTCTGGAACGACCTGCTGATCGCCCTGCTGTTCCTGGGCGCGGGCGACCGCGAGGTGGTCACCGTGGCCCTGGGCGGGCTGATCGGCGGCAACCAGATCCTGGGCTGGCAGGTGGTCACCGGCGGGGCGCTCATCACCATGGCCGTCCCGGTGCTGGTGTTCGTCACCCTGCAGCGCTACTTCGTGCAGGGCCTCACCGCCGGGTCCGTCAACGGATGAGCCCGGCTCCCGCCCTCAAGCGCGAGAGCGACGGCGCCGACCTTCTACGAGACGCCGTCGCCGCCGGGAGGTCGGGATGCTCGTGAGCCGTCGGGTTCGAACGGTCGCCGCGGTGGGGGCCCTGGCGGTCGCGCTGGGGCTGCTCACCGGGCCGGGCGACCCGCCCGCCGAGGCGGCACCGCGGACCTTCACCATCGTCGGGGGTGGCTACGGCCACGGCATCGGCATGAGCCAGTACGGCGCCCACGGCATGGCCCTGCGGGGGGCCAGCGCCGGGCGGATCATCTCCTACTACTACGGCGGCGCCCAGGCCCGGCCGGCCACCCTGCCGGCCACCATCCGGGTCGGGCTGCTCCAGGCCGACCGCGACCCCAGCGCCGGCGGCCGCCTCGGCCGGGTGCTGGTCAAGGGGGTCGAGGTCCCCGGCAAGGGGGGCAGCGGCCGGTTCTCGGTGTCGGGCGTGACCCCGGGCGGGCGCACCGTCCGGCGGGGCCTCAGCGGCCACACCACCTTCTCGATCAAGCCGGAGTCGGGCGGCACCTCGGTGTTCGACCTGTCGCGGCGGCGGGTGTTCGGGCCGACCAGGGCCGGCACCGGGGTGGTGGTCCGGTTCCAGACCGCCCTGCCCCCGGCCCGGCTGTCGCTGCCCCAGACCGGCCAGCAGCTGCGCTGGGGCCGCCTGGACGTCCACCTGGTCCGCGACAACCGGGGCGTCACCCGCCCGCGGGCGGTGGCCGTGATCCCCTTCAACCGCTACCTGCGGGGGCTGGCCGAGGTGCCGGGGTCGTTCGCCAACGAGGCCCTGCGGGCCCAGGCGATCGCCGCCCGCAGCTTCGCCCTGGTCGCCGTCCGGAGCCGGACCCAGCGCTGGGGCTACGGGCGCTGGGACGGCTGCGACTGCGCCGTCTACGCCACCGTCCGCGACCAGCACTACGCCGGCTACGCCAAGGAGCAGGGCTACTACGGGTCGCGCTGGGTCGCGGCCGTGCGCGGCACCGGCTCGCTGGTCGTGCGCTACGGGTCGCGGGTCGTGCAGGCCTTCTACTCGTCGTCCTCGGGCGGGTACACCTCCAGCAACGCCCAGTGGGGGAGCAGCCCCCTGCCCTGGTTCCCGAGCCGCTCCGACGACCCCTACGACCGCGGCGGCGGCGCCCACCGGAACCCGAACTTCCGCTGGAAGAAGACGGTGTCGGCGGCCGCCCTGGGCGCCCGCCTCGGGATCGGCACCGCCACCAGGGTCCGCGAGACCAAGCTGCCCTCCTGGGGCGGCCGCGTCTCCCGCGTCACCGTCGAGGGGGTCAAGGGCGGCCGGCGGACCAGCGTGACCGTGACCGGCACCTGGTTCCGGAAGGCCTACGGTCTCAAATCGACCAAGTTCCATATTTCTCCCTAGCGGAAACCGCTTCAGATCCGGGCCCGAACGGCCGACGTCCTTCCCGAACACCGCCGCATCTGCTGGAGGACGCTCGTGCTGTTCCGGTCCCTGCGCTCGCTGACCGGCCGTGCCCTGGCCGCCGGCGCCGCCTCGGCGCTCACCCTGACCCTCTTCAACGCCGCCCAGCCGACCCTCGGGAACCGCGAGGTCCAGCCGGGCACCCTCAACGACGTCAAGATCGCCCTCACCCCGGCCCCAGCCCCCACGGCGGGTGCCGCACCCGGGGCCGGGTCGTTGCAGCGCGTCCCGGCGAACCCGGCGGCGGGGACCCGGCTGCAGTCGGCGCCGGTGGACGTGGGCAAGGCACGGTTCGTGGGGTTCTCCTGGCCTGACGCCGACCCGAAGACCGAGGACCAGACGGTCTGGATGCGGTCGCGGGATGCGGGCGGGTGGTCGGACTGGCGTGAGGTCGAGCAGGCCGGCGACGGGCCAGACGCCAACAGCCGCGAGTACCGCGCCGCGAGCAGGACCTACAGCGACGGCCAGTGGCTGGACGCCGGGACCGACGAGGACGAGGTCCAGGTCCGGGTCGACCCGCCGGCCGGGGCCAGGCCGGCCGCGACCGCGGCGGTGGCCGCCAGTGGGCTGGAGGCCCACATGATCACCCCGGACCTGACGGCGACGCCGGGCACCGAGGGGCCGCGGGCCGGGGTGGCCACCGCGGCCACCGTCCGGCCGAGGATCATCAGCCGGGCCGCCTGGGGGGCCAGGGAGTCGATCCGCCGCGCCGCCCCCGACTACAGCGACACCGTCAAGGCCGCCTTCGTCCACCACACCGTGCAGAGCAACAGCTACTCGCCCTCGGAGAGCGCCGCCCTGGTCAGGTCCGACTACCTGTACCACGTGCGCACCAGGGGCTGGAACGACATCGGCTACAACTTCCTGGTCGACCGCTACGGCCGCGTGTTCGAGGGCCGCTACGGCGGCGTCACCCGGGCCGTGCTCGGCGCCCACGCCGGCGGCTTCAACACCAACTCGACCGGGGTCGCCCTGCTCGGGACCTTCACCACGGCCCGGCCGACCGGCCCCATGCTGGCCGCCCTGAACCGGCTGCTGGCCTGGAAGCTCGACCTGACCCACGTCGACCCGCGCGGCCGCACCGTCCTGCGCAGCGCCGGCGGGGCCAACACCCGCTACCCGGCCGGGCGCCGGGTGGTCGTGAACACCATCCTCGGCCACCGCTCGACCTCCTACACCACCTGCCCGGGCGACCCGACCATCGCCCGCCTCGGCGCCATCCGGGCGGCCGTCTCCCGGATCGGGCGGCCCAAGATCTACGGCGGCTCCGCCACCGCGTCGCTGATCAGCCCCGAGCGGGGCGGCTACGCCGGCGTGCACGCCCGCTTCAGCTCGGTCGCCCGCTGGCGGGTCACGGTCACCGGGTCCAACGGGGCCAGGGTCCGCTCCTTCAGCGGCACCGGGTCCTCGGCCAAGGTCCGCTGGAACGGCCGGGTCACCGGCGGCGCGCTGGCCCCGCAGGGGTGGGCGACCATCACCGTGACCGCGGCCGCCGGTGGGCGCTCGGCCCGGCCGGTGCGCAGCCGGGTGTTCGTCAACCGGGCGGTGGCGCCGGCCGGGACCAGCACCGGCGGGTTCGCGGCCGGCGCCTGGCGGGTCAGCAACGCCAACGCCGAGCAGATCTCGGCCTCGGCCCGGGTGTTCACCAGCTACCGCTGGGGCCGCAAGGGCGACCTCCCGGTGGTGGGCGACTGGGACGGCGACGGCACCCAGACCGTCGGCGTGGTCCGGCCCAGCGCGGCCCGCAACAGCAACCACTTCCTGCTGCGCAACTCCAACGGCAGCGTGCTCGACTTCTGGTACGGGCGCCACGGCGACCGGCTGGTGGTCGGCGACTGGGACGGCAACGGCACCTGGACCCCGGCGGCCGTCCGGGCCGGCGTCTGGTCGATGCGCAACAGCAACTCCACCGGGGCGGCCGAGGAGACCGTCACCTTCGGCGGCGCCGGCGACAACTACCTGGCCGGCGACTGGGACGGCGACGGCGACTTCACCCCCGGGGTCCAGCGCAGGGGCACCTTCTGGCTCCGCAACACCGGCGGCAGCGGCCCCTCGGAGGTCCGCGTCCGCTTCGGCGGCCCCGACGACCTCGGCTTCGCCGGCGACTGGAACGGCAACGGCACCTGGACCCCCGGGATCCTGCGCGCCGGCACCCGCTGGTACCTCAAGGACTCCTTCAGCGGCACCGCCGCCAAGGTCGCCCTCAAGAAGCAGACCCCCGGCCGCCCGGTGGTCGGCGACTGGGACAACCGGCCCTAGCTGCCCTGGTCGACCAGGTTGTCGACCGGCTGGTCGTTCTGGAGGGCCTCGAACAGGGCGATCGCCCGCTGGCGGTCCCACTGGACGACCGAGCCGGCGCCACCGATGGTGGCCGTGCCGGCGACCGGGACGGTGGTGGAGACGCCGCCGCCGCTGCTGATGTCGCGCATGGCGAAGGGGAACCGGATCAGGTTCCAGACGTGGGCGGCCTGGTCGACGGCGACCGCCTCGGTGCCCCTGAGCAGCAGGGGGACACTGCGGAAGGGGTTGAGGGCCGTCGCCGGGCTGGTCGACTTCTTGATCAGGGAGCCGAGGAACTCCTGCTGGCGCTCGACCCGGTCGAGGTCGCCGCGGCCCCCGGCCCGGGTGCGGACATAGGCCAGGGCCTGCTTGCTGGCCACGACCTGGCAGCCGGCCTTGACGTTGAGGCCGGCCATGGGGTCGCGCATGGCCTTGTCGGGGCAGATCTGGACCCCGCCGACGGCGTCGACCACGCTGGCGAAGCCGTCGAAGCCGACCTCCATGTAGCGGTCGAGGCGGATGCCGGTGACCTGTTCGACGGTGCGGGCGAGCAGCTGAGGGCCGCCGAAGGCGTAGGCCGCGTTCAGCTTGTTGCGGCCCCGGCCAGGGATCGGCACGTAGGAGTCGCGGGGCAGGCTGACCAGGACCGGCTTGCCGGTGCCCCGGGGGATGTGGAGCAGCATCATGGTGTCGGCCCGGCGCCCGGCGGCCTGGCCGGTGCCGAGCTCGCGCCGGCGGGCCTCGTCCAGGCCCTGGCGGCTGTCGGACCCGACGATCAGCCAGTCCGCTCCCGGGGTGGCGGCCGGCCGGCCCTCGTAGTCGGCCAGGGCGTCGACCCGGTTGAGCCGCGAGTCGACCCAGACCCCGAGCCCGACCAGCAGCACGACCAGGACCAGCAGGGTCACGCCGATGCGGCGCCCCCAGCGCCGGGGCCGCCGGGCCTTGGGGGCCCGCCCGCCGCCGCCGCCCGGCCCCCGGGGCGGCCGCTGGCGCTGCTCACGGGGCCGGACGTCACGGACGTCCAGGTCGCGCGGCGATCCCTGGCGCATGCCCCGGGGCCGGACGCTCCAGCCCGGGGGCAGCGGCTTCTGGGGCCGCTCGCCCGCCGTGCCAGCGCGGCCACGCCGGTCGCCCGCACCCTCCTCGGACCAGCCGCTCATCGCTCGAACCTCCTCGTGGTCTCCTGCGCCCCAGCATAGATGCCCGCCGCCGGGTCGTTGCCAGGTCGTGGCCGGGTCGTGAGCCGGCGTCGTAGAGTGCCAGCGCAGGCGTCATCAGAACGCCCAGGCCCAGCGGAGGTCGGCACGGTGACCCGGTTGGAGAGCGACTACTACTCGTACATGGAGTTCGATCCCGAGCACACGCGCGAGGTCCTGCGCCACTACGTGCCCATGTTCGAGGACAAGAGCCCGGTGCTGGAGCTGGGCTGCGGCCGGGGCGAGTTCCTCGGCCTGCTGGACGAGAAGGGCATCAAGGCCGAGGGGGTCGACTCGGACGACGGGATGGTCGAGGCGGCCAAGTCCAGGGGGCTGGACGTGGTCCTCGGCGACGCCATCGCCTTCCTCAGCGGCGAGCCGGCCCCCGGGCCCTACCAGGGGGTGTTCTGCGCCCATTTCGTCGAGCACCTCACCCCCGACCAGGTCCGGGCGCTGCTCGCCGGGGTCCGGCGGGTGCTCGCCCCCGGCGGCCGGTTCGTGGCCGTGACCCCCAACCCGGCCTGCTACGCGGTCCTCAGCCACGACTTCTGGCGCGACCCGACCCACGTCCGCTTCTACGACCTGCCCCTGCTCGAGTTCCTCTGCCGCCAGGCCGGCCTGGAGGTGGAGGCCACCGGCACCAACCCGGCCAACCACCCCGGCCCGCCGCCGGAGTACCTTGGTCCGGAGCCGGTCGTCCACCCGCCCCTGGACGACCTGGTCGAGCGGGCCATGGGCAAGCTCCGGGCCAGCCTCGACCACCGCGACCGCAAGGGCCGGGTCACCGAGCACCACCACGACCCGGAGTGGGCCTACGAGCTGGCCCACGTGGTCAGGGCCCTGGCCGGCCGGCTCCAGGAGACGACCGAGGCCCTCCGCGAGGTCCGCAGGGCCCACGACAAGCTGGTATGGGGGCTGTACCAGAGCAACGAGACCTACGTCGTCGCCCGGGGCTGACCCTGGGCCCGGAGAACCAGGGAGCTAGCGCGTTTTGAAGGTGGCGGTCTACAACCGGTTCCTGCAGTCCATGGGTGGGGGAGAGCGCCACAGCAGCATGCTCGCCCAGGTCCTGGCCGACGAGGGCCACGAGGTCGACCTGGTCGGCCACGAGGACGTCGGCAAGGAGATCCTGGCCGACCACCTCGGCCTCAACCTCGGCAAGGTCCACCTGCGGATCGTCCCCGACCGGGGCGAGCCGCAGGTGGCCCGCCTGTCGGCCGAGTACGAGCTGTTCGTCAACGCCTCCTACATGAGCCGGGTCAAGGCCCAGGCCGCCCGCAACCTGTACCTCTGCTACTTCCCGACCCCCTTCGACCACGACCTGGCCGGCTGGCAGCGGCGCCTGGTCCGCCTCCTCGGCCGCCACGTCCGTGAGGCCAAGCCGGGGGTGGTCGAGTGGGGGCTGGGCTGGTTCCCGCCCGAGGGGGGCCGGCGCCGGAGCTGGGTCTGGACCAGCGGCCGGGCCGGGCTCCAGCTGGCCGGCGGGCCGGCCAAGCGGGTGGTGTTCGACCTGGGCCGCCCCGGCGGCCCCGGCCCGGCCGAGGTGGTGGTCAGCCACGAGGGCGGGGCCGAGCTGGCCCGGCTGGAGGCCTCCCCGGCCGCCTTCCGCCGCCACACCATCGACCTGCCCCCGAGCGGTCGCGACCGCGAGATCGTGTTCGACAGCGACACCTTCGTCCCCGGGGCCGGCGACGACCGCACCCTCGGGGTGGCGGTGAGCCGGCTGCACATGGCCGACGCCACCTGGGAGCCGCGGCGCTGGGCCGGCGAGCGCTTCCCGTGGCTGCTGCGGGACCCCAGCGACCTCGAGTTCCTCGGCCACTACGAGCGTGTGCTGGCCAACTCCCAGTACACCCGGACCTGGATCCGGCGGTTCTGGGGGGTCGACTCGGACGTGCTGTTCCCGCCCATCAGGACCAGGGACCTGAAGCCGGGACCGAAGGCCAGGCGGATCCTGACCGTCGGCCGCTTCATCGCCCCCGGCTACGGCCACTCCAAGAAGCAGCTCGAGCAGGTCAGGGCGTTCGGCGAGATGGTCAGGGGCGGCGGGCTGGACGGCTGGGAGCTGCACCTGGTCGGCGGCTGCGAGCCGGCCCACCGGCCCTACCTGGCCGAGGTCCAGCAGGCCGCCGCCGGCCTGCCCGTCCACCTCCACGCCAACGCCCCGCGGGCCCTGGTCGAGGACCTGTTCGCCACCAGCTCGGTCTTCTGGGTGGCCACCGGCCTTGGCGAGGACGAGGAGGCCGCCCCCTGGGTGTTCGAGCACTTCGGCATCACCACGGTCGAGGCGATGGCCGCCGGCTGCGTCCCGGTGGTGATCGACAAGGCCGGCCAGCGCGAGATCGTCCGCCACGGCACCGACGGCTACCGCTGGAACACCCTGGCCGAGCTGGAGGCCCTGACCCGCATGGTCGCCGGCGACGAGCAGCTGCGGGCCCGGCTGGCCGCCAGCGCCACCGAACGCGCCGGGACCTTCTCCGAGGAGGCGTTCGCCAGCCGATGGCGGGAGATCGCCGCCGACCTCGGCATCCGCTAGGGCGGGGGCCCGGGTGAGCGCCGGATGGGACGCCGACCGCTACCAGCGGCAGTTCGGCTTCGTCTCGGGCATGGCCGGCGACCTGGTCGAGCTGCTCGGCCCGCGGACCGGGGAGGTCGTGCTCGACCTGGGCTGCGGCACCGGCGAGCTGGCCGCCTCGATCGCCGCCGCCGGGGCCCGGGTCTGGGCCCTGGACAGCGACCCGGCGATGGTCGCGGCGGCCCGGGGCCGGCTCGGCGACGACCGGGTCCTGCTGGCCGACGGGCACGCCTTCGCCCTGCCCGAGCCGGTCGACGCCGTGTTCTCCAACGCCGCCCTGCACTGGATGCCCCGGCCGGCCGAGGTGATCGGCCGGGTCCGGGCCGCCCTGCGCCCCGGCGGGCGGTTCGTGGCCGAGCTGGGCGGGGCCGGCAACATCGACGCCATCCTGGAGGCCCTGGGCGCGACCATGGCCGAGGCCGGCCTGCCCGCGCCCGAGTGCCCCTGGTACTTCCCGACCCCGGGCCAGTACGCCACCCTGCTGGAGGCGGGCGGGTTCCGGGTGGCCCGGATGGAGCACTTCCCCAGGCCGACCCCGCTGGCCGGCGGCCCCGACGGCCTGGCCGACTGGCTGACGATGTTCGGCGGGCAGCTGACCGCGGCCGTCCCGGCGAGCGAGCTGCCAGGGGTGCTGGCCCGGGCGGGCGAGCTGGCCGCGCCCCGGCTGCGCCACGACGGCCGCTGGGTCGCCGACTACTGGCGCCTGCGGTTCGTGGCCGTCGCCGGAGGCGAGGCGGCCCGGCCCGCTAAGCTTCACCGGCAGATGGCCGGAGACAGGGACAGGTAACCCGATGGCACAGGTGCGGCAGGCGGCGGACGCCCGGGCGGCGGCCCAGTCACGCGTGCGCCTCGAGCTCCTGACCGAGCTGATCCGCAAGGACCTCAAGGTCAAGTACAAGAACTCGGCCCTCGGGTTCGTCTGGTCGCTGGCCAACCCGCTGCTCTACCTGGCCGTGTTCACCCTGGTGTTCAGCTTCTTCCTGCAGGGCAACGTGCCCTGGTTCGCGGTGCTGTTCATGTCCGGGTACCTGATCTGGAGCTTCTTCAACTCGGCCAGCCTCGACGCCACCGGCGCGGTCGTCGGCAACGCCAACCTGGTCCGCAAGGTCCGCTTCCCCCGGGTCGTCCTGCCGCTGGCCTCGGTCGGCTTCGCCGGCGTCCACCTCGCGCTCCAGCTGCTGGTGTTCTTCCTGTTCCTGGTCCCGTTCTACCCGGACGCGTTCGGGCCCCAGCTGTGGCTGGTGGCGCCGGCCCTGGCCGTGGCCGTCGTCTTCACCGTGGCCATGTCGCTGCTGGCCTCGTCCCTCAACGTGCGCTACCGGGACGTCCAGCACCTGCTGGAGATCACCCTGCTGGCCTGGTTCTGGCTGACCCCGATCGTCTACCCGGTGACGGTGGTCCGCGACAAGCTGGCCGGGGCCGGGCTGCTCTGGATGTTCAAGTTCTACATGGCCAACCCCATGACCTCGGTGGTGGTGGCCGCCCAGCGGGCCATCTATGTCCACCCGGTGGTGACCGGCAACGACGGCGACCTCGTCCAGGTCCTGCCGGCCGGCGGCTACGGCTTCTACCTCCAGTGGCTGGCCGTGGCCGCCGCCATCTCGGCGGGGCTGCTGGTGGTCGGGCTGTGGACCTTCCGGCGCCTCCAGGCCGACTTCGCCGAGGAGCTGTAGTGGCCTCCCCGACGATCGTCGCCGCCGGGGTCGGCAAGCGCTTCCTGCTCCACCACAAGCGGGCCACCAGCCTCAAGGAGCGGCTGCTGCTGCACCGCCAGTCCAGCTCGGAGGCGTTCTGGGCCCTGCGCGACGTGGATCTGCAGATCGGGGCCGGCCAGACCGTCGGGCTGATCGGCCCCAACGGCTCGGGCAAGTCGACGCTTTTGAAGGTGCTGTCCGGCATCCTGGCCCCGACCACCGGGACGGTCAGCGTCCGGGGCCGGATCGCCTCGCTGCTGGAGCTGGGGGCCGGCTTCAACGGCGAGCTGACCGGCCGCGAGAACATCTACCTGAACGCGGCCATCCTCGGCCTCAGCCGCCGCGAGACCGAGCGCTACTTCGACGAGATCGTCGCCTTCGCCGAGCTCGAGCCCTTCATCGACAACCAGGTCAAGCACTACAGCTCCGGCCAGTACGTGCGCCTCGGGTTCGCCGTGGCCGTCCACGTCAGCCCCGACATCCTGCTGGTCGACGAGGTCCTGGCCGTCGGCGACGAGTCGTTCCAGCGCAAGTGCCTGAACAAGATCGGCGAGTTCCAGCAGCGCGGCTGCACGATCCTGTTCGTCACCCACGCCCTCGACCTGATCCCGCGGATCTGCAGCCGGGGGGTGGTGCTGGACCACGGCCGGGTGCTGCACGACGGCGACCCGGTGGAGGCGGCCGAGCGGCTGCGCAGCCTGCTCGGCACCGGTGCCGACCAGTCCGGCGGCGGCGCCGGCCCGGCCGCCGAGCGGCCCCGGGTGACCGCCGTGCGGCTGTTCGACCCGGCCAGCGGGGCCGAGAAGGGCCACTTCCGGGGTGGCGAGGCGATGGCGGTCGAGTTCGACGTGGCCAGCCCGGCCGGCTCGGCGCCGGTGGCGGTGCGGCTGGCCGTGACCGGCCCGGCGGACGTGCCCATGTGGGTGATGGACTCCGACCCGCTGCACCCCGGCCCCGACGGCCTCGCCACCGTCCGCTTCACCGTCAAGGAGCTGCCGCAGCTCAAGGGCATCTACGCCTTCGCGGTGGCCGTCCGTGACCCGGCCAGCAACGTGACCTACGATGCCCGTCGGTTCAGCGAGGCCTTCCTGGCCGTCGGTGACACCGGCACCGGCGTGCTCGAGGTCGTCTGGACCACCGAGCAGGTCGAGAACCAGGTCGAGCGTTAGGAGGGCTTGTTGGCCGTGGCCGAGCCGCTGGTGACCGTGGTCGTGCTGAACTGGAACGGCGCCCACCTGCTGGGAGACTGCCTGGACGGGCTGGCCGCCCAGGACCTGCCCGAGGGGCAGATGGCCGTCTGGGTGGTCGACAACGCCTCCAGCGACGGCTCGCTGGCGCTGCTCGCCGAGCGGTACCCCTGGGTCCGGGCCATCGCCAACGACCGCAACGACGGGTTCGCCGGGGGCAACAACGTCGCCCTGCGCGAGGTCGCCACCCCGTTCGTGGCCCTGATCAACAACGACGCCCGGCCCGAGCCGGACTGGCTGCGGCGGCTGCTCGAGCCGTTCTCGGAGCCGGTGGCCGAGCGGCTGGGGGCGGTCTCGGCCAAGATCGTCTTCCTGCCCCGGTTCCTGGCCGTCGAGCTGGCCACCCCCGGGTTCACGCCCGGGACCCTCGACACCCGGGAGCTGGGGGTGCGGGTCTACCGGGTCGAGGTCGACGGCGAGGACGTGACCGAGCGGGTGCTCTGGGACCGGGTCGCCTACGGGCCGGAGGGGGAGGGGCCGGGCCGCTTCCGCTGGACCCGCCCGGCCGGGATGCTGCTCATCCCCGTCGACCGGTCGGGTGATGGGGAGGGACCGCTGCGGCTGGGGCTGCGGGTCGCGGCCGAGACGACCAAGGCGGTGGAGCTGACCTGGTCCGGTGGGTCGGGGGGCGGCAAGGCGGAGCCGGAGCCGGTCGACCTGGAGGTCGAGGTCCCGGCCGGGGTGCCGCTGGTCGACGTGCTCAACAACGCCGGCAGCATGGTGTTCCGCGACGGCTACGGGGCCGACCGGGCCTACCAGGAGCTGGACCGGGGCCAGTACCAGCGGCCGGAGGAGGTGTTCGCCTTCTGCGGGGGCGCGGTCTGCTTCCGCAGCGAGGCCCTCGGCCAGGCGGGGGTGTTCGACGACGACTTCTTCCTCTACTACGAGGACACCGACCTGTCGTGGCGGCTGCGGTCGCTGTGCTGGCGGATCCGCTACCAGCCGGCCGCGGTGGCCCGCCACATCCACTCGGCCTCCTCGGTCGAGTGGTCGCCGCTGTTCGTGTTCCACACCGACCGCAACCGGCTGCTCATGCTGACCAAGAACGCCCGCGCCGGCCTGGCCGCCCGCGAGGTCCTCCGTTACCCGCTGACCACCGCCTCCCTGGGCCTGCGCGAGGTCGCCAGGTCGCGCCACACCCGCCGCCGCCCCCCGGTCCGCCCGACCCTGCTGCGCCTGCGGGTCCTCGGGTCCTACGCGCGCCTGCTCCCGGTCATGCTGGCCCGCCGCCGCCGCATCGCCGCCCGCGCCTCGGTCGACCGCAAGCGCCTCGAGCGCTGGCTGGTGCTGCGGTGACCGGGCCGTGAAGGTCGCGCTCGACGCGACGCCCCTGCTCGGGCCGCGGACCGGCATCGGCCGGTATGTGGCCGGGCTGGCCGAGGCCCTGGCCGGGCTGGCCGGCCCGGAGCCGGAGTCGGTCGCCCTGGTCCCGTTCTCCTGGCGGGGCACCGGCGACCTCCCCGCGGCCGCCCCCGCCGCCCCCCGGATCCGCCACGGCCACCGCCGGGTCCCGGCCCGCCTCCTCCAGGCCGCCTGGGGCCGGCTGTCCGTGCCCCCGGTCGAGTGGCTGTCCGGCCCGGTCGACGTCTTCCACGCCACCAACTTCGTCGCCCCGCCCACCCGCCGGGCCGCCACCGTCCTCACCATCCACGACCTCACCTACCTCAGGTACCCCGAGATGGTGACCTCCGCCTCGGCCCGCTACCGCCACCTGGTCCCCCGCGCCCTGGCCGGCGGCGCCGTCGTCTGCACCCCCACCACCGCCGTCGCCACCGAGGTCGCCGACGAGTACGGCCTGCCCCCCGACCGCCTGGTCGTCACCCCCCTCGGCGTCGACCCCACCTGGCGCCAGGCCACCCCTCCCGACCCGTCCTGGCTCGCCACCCACGGCCTCCCCGACCGCTACCTCCTGTTCGTCGGCAACCGCGAGCCCCGCAAGAACCTGCCGACCCTGCTGTCCGCCTACCGCGAGCTGATGAGGGGAGTGGGGGGTTCCCTCGAGACCCGGCCGATCGGGGTTGAGACAGGCCCGACGGCGACTGAGGGGGCCGGGACGACCACACGGACCGCGACCACCGGGATCCCGCCCCTCGTCCTGGTCGGCCCTCCCGGCTGGGGGGACACACTGGACACCGCCGGGCTGCCTCCCGACGCCGTCCGGACCCCCGGGTACCTGCCACAGGCCGACCTGGTCCGGGTGGTGGCCGGGGCCACCGCCCTGGTCTTCCCCTCCTGGTACGAAGGGTTCGGCCTGCCGGCCCTTGAGGCCCTGGCCTGCGGGACCCCGGTGGTCGCCTCCGACCTGCCGGCGCTGCGGGAGGTCCTCGGTGACCAGGCCGACCTGGTCGCCCCCGGCGACCCGGCGGCGCTGGCCGGGGCCCTGGCCCGGGTGCTGGAGGACACCGGCGGCGAGGCCGCCGGCGCGGCCCGGCGCACCCGGGCGGCCGGGTTCACCTGGGAGAACTGCGCCCAGGCGACCCTGGGCGCCTACCACCTGGCGCTGGAGTCGCGCCGGTGACCGCGACCCCGCCCGACCGGGAGCCGGCGGCGGCGCCGGGGGAGCGGGGGCCGGGGTTGGGCGGCCCCCGGGCCGGGGTGGTGGCCGAGCAGCTGCTGCGGCCCGTGCCCGGCGGGGTCGGCCGCTACGTGCGGGCGCTGGCCACCCACCTCCCGGTGGAGGCGGCCGTCGACCGGGGGGCGGTCGAGTTCCTGGTCGCCCGCCACCCGCCCGACCGGCTGGCCGCGGTCGGGCTGCCGCTGGCCTCGACCCGGCGCCTGGCCTGGCCGGGCCGGCTGGTCACCAGGACCTGGGTCACCCTGCGCCGGCCCGGGCTCCCCGGCGGCCTGCTCGACCAGCTCGACCTGGTCCACGCGACCAGCGCCGCCGTCCCCCCGACGGGGCGCCGGCCGCTGGTCGCGACCGTCCACGACCTGGCCTTCCGGCACTTCCCCGAGGCCTATCCGGACGCCGGTCGCCGCTACCACGAGCGGTCGGCCCGGATCGTGGCCGACGAGGCGGCCCGGGTGCTGGTCCCCTCCGAGGCCACCGCCCGCGACCTGGCCGAGCTGTACGGCGTCGACCGGGGCCGGGTGACCATCACCCCCCTCGGGGTCGAGGTCCCGCCCGAGCCCGACCACGCCGGGGCCGGGCGCCTGCTGCGCGACCTGGGCGTGCGCGGGCCGTTCCTGCTGGCCGTCGGCACCCTGGAGCCGCGCAAGAACCTGCCCCGGCTGCTGGACGCCTTCGGCGAGGTGTCGGACGAGCTGCCCGGCCACTGGCTGGTGGTGGTGGGACCGGTCGGCTGGGGGCCGCGGCTGCGGCCGACCTGGGACTCGGTGCGGGTCAAGCTGGCCGGCCCGGTCGGCGACGCCCTGCTCCACGCCCTCTACCAGGCCGCCGACGGCCTGGCCTACCCGAGCCTGTACGAGGGCTTCGGCCTGCCCGTGCTCGAGGCCATGGCCAACGGCATCCCGGTGCTGACCAGCGACCGCTCCAGCCTGCCCGAGGTCGCCGGCGACGCCGCCCTGCTGGTCGACCCGCTCGACCGGGAGGCCATCGCGGCCGGCCTGGTCCGCCTGGCCGGCGACCAGGACCTGCGCGGCCGCCTGGTCGAGGCCGGCCGGCGCCGCGCCGCCGGCTTCACCTGGCGGGCCACCGCCGCCGCCACCTGGTCCACCTACCGCGAGGTCGCGGAGCGGGCCCGGTGACCGGAGGGCCGCCCCGATGATCCGGGTCGCGGTGGACGCCACGGCGGTGCCGGCCCGGCTGACCGGGGCCGGGGTCTACGTGGCCCGGGTGCTCGCCGGGCTGGCCGCCCGGGACGACCTGGAGGTGGAGGCGTTCTGCGCGCCCGGGTCGGCCGGGGTGCTGGCCGCCCCCGGGCTGCGGCTGCGGCCGGTGGCCATGGCCGGGGCGGGGCGGCCGGCCCGGATCGCCTGGACCCAGCTGCTGGCCGGCCGGGCCGCCCGGCGGGCCGGGGCCGACCTGCTTCACGGCGTCCACTACGAGCTGCCCCTGGCGTCCCGCCTGCCCCAGGTGGTCACCGTCCACGACCTGACCCTGCTCACCCACCCCGAGTGGCACGAGGCCAGCAAGGTCCGCTACTTCGGCTGGGCCCTGCGCCGGGCCGTTGCCGCCGCCACCCGGGTGCTCTGCGTCTCCGCCACCACCGCCGCCGACCTGGCCGAACGGCTCGGGGTGCCCGCCGACCGGGTCGACGTGACCCCGCTCGGGACCGACCTGCGCCCGGCCTCCGGCGAGCAGGTGACCGAGCTCCGCGGCCGCCTCGGCCTGGACGGCCCCTACCTGCTCGGGCTGGGCACGGTCGAGCCCCGCAAGGACCTGCCCACCCTGGTCCGGGCCTTCGCCGCCCTGGCCGGCGACCTGCCCCACCGCCTCGTCCTGGCCGGCCTGGCCGGCTGGGGAGCGGGGGAGCTGGAGGCGGCCGTGGCCGCCAGCGGCGTCGCCGACCGCGTCCTGGTCCCCGGGTACGTCCCCGAGGCCGACAAGGCGGCCCTGCTCACCGGGGCCGACGTGTTCGCCTACCCCAGCCGCTACGAGGGCTTCGGCCTGCCCGTGCTCGAGGCCATGGCCTGCGCCACCCCGGTGGTCACCACCACCGGCGGCTCCCTGCCCGAGGTCGCCGGCGACGCCGCCACCCTGATCGGCCCGGGCGACGAGACCGCCCTGGCCGCGGCCATCGCCAAGCTGGCCACCGACCCGGCCGCCCGCGCCGACGCCGCCACCCGCGGCCTGGCCCGGGCGGCCAGCTTCACCTGGGAGCGCTGCGCCGAGCTGACCGCCGCCGCCTACTCCCGGGCCCTCGACGACCCGGCCCGGGCCAGCAGCGCCCGGCCCCGCGGCGACAGCCGGTAGCCGACCTCCAGGCTCTCGGTCAGGCCCAGCTCCTTGAGCTTGCGCACGTCGGCCTTGAACGGCGGCCGCTCCCGCCCGGCGGCCGCGGCCAGGTCGGCCGCCCGGACCCCGGGCCGGTCGCCGATCAGCCGCAGGGTGGCGATGGCCCAGGGGCCGTCGCGGGCGGCCCGGTCGAGCCGGTCCAGGCGGGCCCGCAGCCCGGCCAGCTCCTCCTCGGACAGCTGGTCGGCCTGGCGCAGCGCCTCCCGCGGGTCGGCCCCGGCGTGGTGGAAGTCGACCCGGTACACCGGGCCGTCGCCGTGCCGGTCGAGCTGGGCCAGCAGCGCGGCCAGGCTCCCGAACCCGGCCGCGCGGGCGTCGTCCTCGGTGATGGCGGCCGGGTCGACCTCGGCCACGGCGTCGACGGCCAGCACCCCGGCCGGGGTCCTGTGCGACCCTCCGACCGCGGCCCGCGGCCGCTTCCAGCGCCGGAAGGTCACCGTGACCGACCCGTCGGCCAGCCCCGGCCAGAGCCGCTGCTCGAACAGCATGCCGTCCACCATACTGGGAGCTCGAGCCGATCGAGAGGACCACACCGACATGGATGAGCAGCAGACCTGTGGCCGGGGCCTGGCCGAGCACTCGGCGCTGCCCGCGCAGCTGGCCGAGGTGACCGAGGCGATCGCCGACAACCTCCAGATGCACATGCAGGCGCTGGAGCTGGACGACGAGCCGGCCCGCGAGGAGCACGCCGTCTACCTGCACCTGGTCGAGGAGCAGCGGCAGGCCGCCGGTCGGCTGCGGGCCGTGGCCGCGGAGATGGTCGCCGCCCGCGACCTGCCCATGGGCCGCCACGACACCCAGACCATGACCTCACCCGAGGTCGGTGCCGCCTTCCACCGCCTCGTCGAGGCCAAGCGGGAGCTGCTGGCCCTGCTCCAGCGGATGGCCGAGCAGGACCAGCAGCTCCTGGCCCAGATGAACCCCTAGACCAGGCCGACCACGTTCGCCAGGGAGCGAGGGCGATGCCGGCGCCGAACAGGAGGATGGTCCTCGCAAGCGCGGCGGCACCCGGCCCCAGCAGCAACCGGGGAACGACTGGCGGGGTCACGGCTGCCCGAAGGCGGACGGCTGCCCAGAGCTGCATGGTCCCACTGACCGATAACCGGCCCGAGGGCTACACTCGCCACTGGGCTCCCTCGGCGCCCGATGAGCGCCTCTCTCGTACCCGGGGGAGCCCTGCTGGTCGGCTGGCATGTGCCCTGGCCATGAGGTTCTAGCCGCCGTAGACTTCTCCTGGCGCCCGAGGTCAGGACGGGTTCCGCGAAGCGACCCGGGAGGAAGAGCGGCTTCGGGCGCCACTCCGGGGAGATGGTGCCTATCGGTGCCCAGCTTGCGGCGGAACAGTAGCGGTGGGGTTCGCGCTGAGCCCGGCCCCCGCCTCGTTTCGGGGAGGGTCCGGAGGTGCAACCTTCCGGCTTGGCCAGCCATGCCGCTCGCCTCAACCATCGCGGTGCCGAACGGCGCAGCGATCCCCTGTCCAGGGTGGAAGCAGCCCGGGAGAGTGACTCCTATGGGGCGCCGCCGCCCACAGGTGGTTCCTGGGGGACCATGATCCACATGACGAGGTAGATCAGGATGCCCGCGCCGCCAGAGATCCCCAACACGATGAACAGCACCCTGATCAGGGTCGCATCGACGTTGAAGCGCTTGGCCAGGCCACCACACACCCCGGCCACCTGGCGGTTGGTCCTGCTGCGGTACAGCTTCTCGGTTGGGTCCATGCCGCCTCCCTTGGGGACGGAGTCGCTGACGTCGCGCTCTTACCCCGGCAGGGTCGCCCAGACGCAGGTCCAGGGGAACGGGCTGGTGACCTCCCGGACCTCGGCCACCTGGGAGACGAAGCGGACGAAGCCGCCCTTGGACCAGTGGTTGAGGTGGCCGGGGGTGTTGCCCAGGTCGCGCACGTAGCGGCCGGCGACCAGGTTGCAGGAGCGGAAGACCGGCTCCCGGGGCACCGACAGGACCAGGTGGCGGCGCCCGACCCTGACCATCTCCTGGAGGCCCTTAGCCGGGTCGGGCAGGTGCTCCAGGACCTCGGCCGCCACCACCACGTCGAACTGGCCGTCGCCGAAGGGCAGCTCGTGGGCGCTGGCGTGCAGGAACCGGGGGCCGGGGTAGCCGCGCCAGTCGGCCCGCAGCCCGGCGTCGGGCAGGTCGAGGGCGACGACCTCGCCCCAGCGCCGGTGCAGCTTGTCGGCGATCACGCCCTCGCCGCAGCCGACCTCCAGGGTCCGTCCCGGGGGGCCGCCGGGCTCCCGGCTGACCTGGCCGAACAGCCGGTCCAGGTTGGCCACCCAGCGCTCGGTGAGCAGCCGGATGGCCGGGTTGCGGGCGGTGTACTTCTGGGTGTGGTTGCCGATGACCACCCCGACGGTCTCGGGGGCCCCCATCAGTCGGTGGCCGTCCGCCGGACGACCAGGTCGGCCAGCAGGGCGATGGCCATGATGTTGAACGCGGCCAGCCCAACCAGCACCGTC
>CALGFH010000414.1 GCA_937881255.1 uncultured Actinomycetes bacterium | reverse complement strand
GGTCGCCGGCGCCGCTGGACACGACGCCACTCAGCCCGGCCGGGAGGTGGTCCAGGACCGCCGCGGCGACCTCGTTGGACACCAGGGCACCCAGGATCGGCGGGGCGAACAGGACCGCGACGGCGGTGGTGATGGTCCCGGCGGCGCTGCGCAGGACCGCGCCCAGGCCCACCACCAGGAGGCTGGTGAGCGTCAGGGCGGCGGCCGACCGGGCGCTGACGGCACCGATGCCGTCGGTGCCGGTGCCAAGGATGGCCGACGCGGCCAGGGTGGCCAGTGCGGTGGCGACGAAGCCGGCGGGGAAGGTGACCGCGCCGACGACGGCCGCCTTGGCCGTCAGCACCGCCCACCGCGCCGGCGTGGCCGCCAGGGTGGTGCGGATGCTGCCGGTGGCGAACTCGGTCGTGATCACCAGCGCGGCCAGGGCGACGAGCCCGAACTGGCCCAGGGAGGCGCCGACCGCGGCCAGGTCGGCGGCCGTGGCCGGGTTCGGCTGGTCGTCGGTGACGATGGCCCAGCCGGCCAGGGCGGCGATGCCGGCGGTGACGACGACGGCCGCCAGCAGGCTGCCGTAGGTCGAGCGGACCGAGCGCAGCTTGGCCCATTCCGCGCCGACCGCGCGGCCCAGCAGCATCGGCCGGCCGATGCCGGCCGCCTGGGCACGGCGGGAGGTGAGGGCTGTGGTGGTCACGGTCATGCTCCTTGGGGTGTGAGCTGGCTGGTGCCGTAGTCGAGGTGGTGCTGGCTGAGCTCCATGTAGGCCTCCTCCAGGGAGGCGGACTGGAGGGTGAGCTCGTGCAGCCGGATGCCGCCGGCGTGGGCGAGCTCGCCGACGTCGTCGGTGGTGAGCCCGTCGACGGTCAGCAGCGACTCGGACTCCCGCCGGACGCTGTGGGCGGTCGGTGCCAGCAGGCGGGCCAGCTCGGCGGCCGCGGGGGTGCGGACCCGCACCACCGTGTGGGAGCTGCCGGCGATGACCTGGCCGATCGGCGCGTCGGCGACGAGTCGGCCACGCCCGATCACCACCAGGTGGTCGGCGGTGTCCTCCATCTCACTCATCAGGTGGCTGGAGACGAACGCGGACCCAGCGGATCCCGTCGGGGTCCAGCCCGTTGACGGGCTCGTCGAACAGCACGATGCCGGGGTCGCCGAGCAGCGCGGCGGCGATCCCCAGCCGCTGGCGCATCCCCAGCGAGTACGCTCCGGCCCGCCGTCCGGCGACCTTGTCCAGGCCGACCAGGCCGAGGACCTCCTCCACCCGGGCCCTGGTGATCCCGTTGCTCACCGCCAGGGCGAGCAGGTGGCTGCGGGCGCTGCGGCGCGGATGGACCGCCCCGGCGTCCAGCAGCGCCCCCACGACCCGGAGGGGCGCACGGAGCTCCTGGTAGGGGCGGCCGTCGACCAGCGCCTGCCCGGCGGTGGGCCGGTCAAGGCCGAGGACCATCCGCATCGAGGTGGACTTGCCGGCGCCGTTCGGGCCCAGGAACCCGGTCACCTTGCCGGACTGCACCTGGAACGACAGGTCGTCGACGGCGAGGGTGGGGCCGTACCGCTTGGTCAGCCCGTGCAGCTCGATCATGTCTGGTGCTCCTTAGTTGTCGGGGTCGACCTGCGTGACCGAGACCAGCGGCAGGCCGACGTCGCGCACCTTCCCCAGCAGGCCGTGCAGCGCGGCCTGGTCGACGACGTCACCGTGGATGAGGGTCGTGCCGTCGCCGTCGTGGGTGAGGGCCATCCCGTCGAACCAGGCGACCCATCGGGCATCGAGGTGGCCCTTGACGCGGATCTCGTACCGTCCCACGGCGTCCCTCTCCGCTGTCCCTGACTGGATGCCCGGACGGTAGAAAGCGACGTGGTGAGCAGGCATCACCACATCTGGTGATTGCCGTGGTGAATTCGGCGACGGTCAGCCTTGGCGGTTGCGGCCTCGCGCCGACAGGCCGAGCTCCGCGGCCCGGCGGACCGCCGCCCGGCGGCTGTTCACGCCGAGCTTGGCGTAGATGTTCCTGGTGTGCGTCCGCATGGTGTTCAGCGACACCGAGAGCTCGCGGGCGATGTCGGGGCCGTCGAGGTCGGTGCCGAGCAGCCGGAGCACGTCCAGCTCGCGTTCGCTCAGTGGCTCGATCAGGCCCTGTTGGACGGGCCTGCCATCGGAGCGGTCAACGGCTGCCAGGAGCCGGCGGACATAGCCCGGGGCGATCCCCTGCTTCGCGGCCACCCTCAGCAGTGAGGCCGCAGCTGCGCCCTCACCCACGAAGATCCGGACGTAGCCCTCCGGCTCGGCCAGCGTCAGCGCGCGTTGCAGCGACGCCAGCGCGGCCGGGAGGTCACCGCGCGCCTGGTGGGCGAGCGCCTGCAGCACCAGGATCTCGATGACGCTGCCCGTCCTCTCCCCCGCTTCCGCTGCTCGCAGGAGGCGCTCCAGGAGCCGGGCCGCCTCGTCGACGGCGCCCGCCGCGCGCTCGTTCCCGTGACGGGCCAGGAGCACCCTGGCCAGGGTGATGTGCTCGAACTCGTGCAGGTAGGACAGGTCGTCCTCAGCCGACAGGCCCTGCTCGCGCGCCCAGGCGGAGGCTTCGCCCACACGACCCTGGGCGGCCAGCACGCGGGCCCGCAACGCCGGGATCGGCCGCACGTTCGGGGAGAAGTCGCCCGTGTACACGCGCAGCGCCTCCTCGAGCAGGTCGAGGGCGCCGTCCAGGTCTCCCTCGGCTTCCCGGACCCGCGCCATCGCGACCCGCCAGCGATAGGGGTTCTGCGGCAGCCAGGTGTGCTCGCCCAGCTCCTGGGCGCGCAGCAGGTGCTGGGTGGCGGCAGCCAGGTCGTTGCGCTCGCGGGCGATCTGGCTGATCCCCACGTACATGTCCGCCGTTCCCCGCAGCACACCGCCCTGCTGGTCGGCGGCCAGTCGCAGCGCCCGCTCGTAGGTGCGCAGCGCCTCGCCCAGGCGACCCTGGGTGATCCGGATGTCCGCCAGGGTGATCGAACAGCCCAGGACGTCGGCGATGTACCCGGCCCGCCGCAGCCCCTCGGCGGCGACCGAGTAGGCCTGGTGGGCGGCCTCGAGGTCGCCGCCTCCCCAGCGGGCGAGCCCCGAGAGGGCCGATGCCCCGGCTCGGGTGAGGTGGTCCTCCTCAGCCGCACGGTGGATCGCCCGCTGGGCGTGGCCGATGGTGGCGGGCCCGTCGCCCCGGACCAGGGCCAGGGCGGCCCGGTACATCCCGATCGCCCCGGGAAGGCGGGCAAACTCTTGCTGGTCGACGACGACCATCCCCGCCGGCGGAGCCCGGGTGGCGTCCGCACCATCACCGGTGGGCTCCAGCCACCGCTCGGCGTCCCGCAACCGGTCCTCGACGCCCTCGAACTCCCCGCTTGTCATCAGCACCCCGATGAAGCCCACCGCGAGCACGGGCCTGACGCGGACCACGTCGCTGGGGATGGCGTCGAGCCAGCCACGGATCGTGGCCTCCTGCCTGCGCTTGCGAAATGCCGGGATCGCCAGCTCGACCAGGTCCGCCGCCCGCTCGACATCCCCGGCGGCCAGGGCGTGGCGGATCGCCTCCGACGGCTGGCCGTTCCGCTCGTGCCACGCGCTCGCCCGCCGGTTCAGGTCAGGGACGTGATCGGGCTGCTCGTCCAGCAGGTGCGCCCGCAGAACGTCGGCGAAGAGCTGGTGGTAGCGAGACCAGCGGCGGCGGTCGTCGAGCGGGACAAGGAACAGGTTCCCTCGCTCCAGCGCCGCCAGCATGGCCTTGCCGTTGTCCTGGCCGGTGACGGCATCGCACAGTGGGCCGCTGAGGCGGTCCAGGACGGAGGTCTGCAGCAGGAAGCGCTGGACAGGCTCGGGCTGGCGCTGCAGGACCTCCTCGGCCAGGTAGTCGACGATGTAGCGGTCGTCCCCGGCGAAGTCGGCGATGAACGCGGCCACGTCGTCCCGGCCCTGCAGCGAGAGCGCCGCCAGCTGGAGCGCGGCGATCCACCCCTCGGTGCGCCCCTCCAGCGAGGCCACGTCCCGTGCCGTCAGCACCAGGCCCATCACCCCGTTGAGGTACGCCGCGGCCTCCTCGGGCGTGAAGCGCAGGTCGGCGGCGCGGAGCTCGACGAGCTCGCCCCGCCCTCGCATCCGCGCCAGCGGCAACGCCGGGTCGGCGCGTCCGGCGATCACCAGGTGGAGCTGTGGGGGCAGGTGCTCCAGCAGGAAGGCCATCCCGTCCTGCACCTCGCGCGCGTCGATGACGTGGTAGTCGTCGAGCACCAGCACGACATCGTCCGGGAGCGCGCTGAGCTCGTTGAGCAGCGTGGCCAGGACCGCCTCCATCGGCGGCTGGGGCGACTGCAGGAGCGTGAGGGCAGGCCCGCCGACCCCGTCCGCCGCCGTCCGCAGGGCGCCGATGAGGTAGGTCCAGAACAACGCTGGATCGTTGTCGCTCTTGTCGAGCGAGAGCCACGCCACACGCCGTCCATCGGCCGAGACGGTCGCCAGCCACTCCGCCACCAGCGTCGTCTTCCCGAACCCGGCCGGAGCCGACACCAACGTCAGCGCCGGCTCTGCCTGGAGGCTCAGGCGCTCGATCAGCCTCGGACGCGCCACCAGGCCGCGTCGCCGCCTGGGGACGTGGAGCTTGGTCTCCAGCAACGGGCCGGCCATGACCACCTCCCTTCACCTGCGCCCTCATCGGACACCCTTGACGGGCAGGATGGCGACGGCTCCGATGATGGCGCAGACCCCGGCGACCGCGTACAGCACACCGTAGCTGCCGCCGCCGATGGCCAGGACGGCCGGCGCGATGCCCGGCGCGACGGAGAACGGGAGCGCGCCGGCGATGTTGAGCACGCCGAGATCCTTGGCGGCGTTGTCGCTGTCCGGCAGCACGTCGGCGACCAGCGCGAGGTCGACGGCCGTGTACACGCCGAAGCCGAGCCCGCCGACGGCCATGCCGACGAGGAACCCGTTGAAGTCGCTGGCGATGGCGATCACGAACATCGCCAGGCCGTACACGACCGCCGCGGTGAGGACGAAGATCTTCCGCCGGCCCGTCCGGTCGGAGAGCTTGCCACCGATGAGGGAAGCGGCGACGACGACGACGGACTGGGCGAGCGTGCCGAGGAAGATCTGCCGCGGCACGTCGGCCTCGGCGCTGCCGATCCTGTCCAGCAGGTAGTAGGCCTGGTAGGTCGTGAGGAAGGCGTAGGCCAGGACGAACATGAAGCGGCTGGCGAACGCCCAGGCGAAGTCCGGGCTCTTGCGCGGGTTGACGTAGAACGTGCTGGCGAACTCCCGCAGGGATCAGGCCGGCTTGTCCGCCCTGGCAAGCCGGCGATCGTCCAGCGTGACCGCGAAGAGCAGGATGAAGAGCCCGCCGACCGCGCACGGGGCCAGGAACATGGTGAGCTGGTTGCCGGTGAACAGCTTGACCAGGAAGGTGCCGCTCACCGACGCGACCGGCACACAGATCCCGAGGACTCCGGCGACCAGGCCGCGCTGCGGGACCGGGACCTGGTCCGGCAGCACCGCCACAAGGGCGGCGAGCAGGGCGTTGAAGAGCAGCTGGGCGATGCACCATCCGACCAGGACGACCGGGATGCTCGGGGCCAGCGCGACCACGAGGAGGCCGAGGGAACCACCCACCAGGCCGATGACCATCCATGGCCGCCGCATGCCCAGCCGCGACGAGGTGCGGTCGCTCATCCTGCCGAAGAACGGGTTCCCCACGATCGCCAGCAGGGAGCCGATCCCGGTGACGACCGACAGGCTGTTCGGCGCCCGCTCGATCCCAACGAGCGAGTTTATCTTGAGCGCCAGGCTGACCAGCAGGGGCGCCAGGAAGACCAGGGAGGTGCTGATGAACGCCAGCGCGTACAACGAGATGAAGCCCCACCCGACCCGGCGTGCCGCGGCCTCGCCTCCCAGGTCCAGCGTGGGAACCTCGTCCGGGGTGGGCATGCCGCTTGACCTGCGCTTGGGGTGGAGCGGGCGAAGGGAATCGAACCCTCACCGCGAGCTTGGGAAGCTCGAGTTCTACCATTGAACTACGCCCGCAAGAGGGGTGATTCTAGCCGGGCGGTCTGAGCTGGGGCAACGAGGTCGTGGCAGAATGCCCGCCGAGCAGCCTTTGTCTTGGGAGTGCACAGGTGATCCTGTCCGACCGTAGTCTGCGGGAGGCGATCGCGGCCGGGAGGCTGGTGATCGACCCGCTTGACGACGACGCCATCCAGCCGTCGAGCATCGACGTGCGGCTGGACAACCGCTTCCGGGTCTTCTACACGGCGCGGCACCCGTACATCGACGTGAAGCAGCCGATGGAGGACCTCACCGAGCTGGTCGAGGTCAAGCCCGACGACGCGTTCATCCTGCATCCAGGGGAGTTCGTGCTCGGGTCGACCCTCGAGCAGGTCGGGATCCCGCCCGACCTGGCGGCCCGGCTGGAAGGGAAATCCTCACTTGGGCGGTTGGGGCTGATGACCCACTCGACGGCCGGGTTTCTCGACCCGGGGTTCACCGGGCACGTGACGTTGGAGCTTTCCAACGTGGCCAACCTGCCGATCACGCTGTACCCAGGGATGCGGATCGGGCAGATCGCGGTGTTCCAGCTCACCACCGCGGCCGAGCGGCCCTACGGGTCGCGGGGGGTCGGGTCGAAATACCAGGGACAGCGGGGACCGACCCCGTCCCGGTACTGGGAGAACTTCCGCTCACCCTGACCCCCGAGCCAGGCCCATACGAGGACTGCCGATTGTCGAAGCTGCCAGCATCATCCATCGGGACGACGACCGAGGAGGCCGTCGCGGCCCCGGCCGAGGCCGAGGTCGTGGCACCGGTGGAGGAGCGCCGGGAGACCGGCCGGGAGCGGCTGCGCCGGCTGGGCCGGCGGCTGCGGCCCGGCCCCGAGCCGGTGTTCCTGCTGGTGTTCCTCGGCCTGGCCGTGTGGATGTTCGCCCCGGCGTGGTCGTCGCCGACGACCAGGACCCTCGAGGGCGGGGACGGCGACCCGGCGATCTTCATGTGGTTCCTGCGCTGGGTGCCGTTCGCCCTCGAGCACGGGCACGACCTGCTGGTCACCCACTACCTCAACTACCCGGACGGCGTGAACCTGATGTGGAACACGTCGCTGCCGCTGCCCGGGCTGGTGCTGGCCCCGGTCACCACCGCCTGGGGCCCGGTGCTGAGCTTCAACCTCCTGCTGGTGCTGTCCTACGGGCTCTCGGCCTGGTGCGCGTACCTGGCCATCCGGCGCTTCGCCCCCGGGCACCTGGCGGCGGCGGTGGGCGGGCTGATCTACGGCTTCTCGCCGGCCATGCGGGTCCAGTCGCACCACCTGCACATGTCGCTGGCCTTCCTGGTGCCGCTGATGCTGCTGGCCCTGCACGAGATCCTGGTCCGCCAGCGGCGCTCGCCGTGGCTGGTCGGCACCGGGCTGGGCCTGATGGCCGGGGCCCAGCTCCTGATCGGCGAGGAGCTGCTGGCCATGACCGCCCTGCTCGCCTTCGCCATGTTCCTGCTGGTGGTGCTGACCAACCTGCGCCGCCTGCGGGAGCGGTGGGCCTATGCCGCCAAGGCCTTCGCGGTCGCCCTGGTGATGGCCTCGGCGATCATCGTCTGGCCGCTGTCGGTGCAGTTCGGCGGGCCCCAGAAGATCCACGGCGACATCCAGAAGACCAACTACTCCAACGACCTCCAGAGCTTCATCCTGCCCGGCTGGCCCCAGGCGCTGACCTGGGACGGCGCCGGCGAGCTGGTGGCCGGCTTCGCCGGCGGCAACTCGGCCTACCTGGGGCTGCCGCTGCTGCTGGTCCTGGTCGTGCTCGGGGTCCGCTGGCGCGGCAGCCCGGTGGTCAGGCTGGGGCTGGCCCTGATGGCGGTGGCGGCCGTGCTGTCGCTGGGCCCGACCCTGCTGGTGGGCGGGGAGGACACCGGGATCCCGCTGCCCTGGGCCTTCTTCGAGGACCTGCCGCTGCTCCCCAGCCTCATCCCGGCCCGGCTGGCCCAGCTCACCGCCCTGTTCGCCGGGCTGCTGGTGGCCCTGTTCCTCCACGCCGTGTGGGCCGGGGGCGGCTGGCGGCGGCCGGCCGCGATCGTGGTCGCGGTGGCCGTGCTGATGCCGCTGTGGCCGGCGAGCACGATCGCCGCCGAGGAGGTGGCCACGCCCTCGTTCTTCACCGGGCCGTCCGTGCAGGCGCTGCCCCGTGACAGCGTCGTCCTGGTGCTCCCCTGGGCGTACCGGCGCACCTCGCTGGCCATGACCTGGCAGGCCGAGGCCGGGCTCTGGTACCGGATGCCCGGCGGGTACTTCATCGGCCCCCAGCGCGACACCGACCAGCCACGCTTCGACGCCATCCCGAGCCCGGCGTCGATCACCTTCGGCCGCATCTACGGCGGCCAGCCGCCGCCCCGGCTGATCGGGCCGATGCGGCGGGCCCTGGCCCGCGACTTCATCCGCTGGCGGATCGGGAGCGTGGTGGTGGGCCCGATGCCGAACCAGCAGACGATGGTGAGCTTCCTGACCGACCTGCTCGGCCGCGAGCCGCAGGTGGTCGAGGGCGTCTACCTGTGGCGCGACCCGGTGGTCGAGCTCAGGGACCGGGGCCGGCGCTAGGCCGCTCCCGGGCCTGGACCGACTCCTCGAGCACCTGGGCGACGTCCAGGACCCGGACGCCCTCGCTGCCGCCCTCGGCCTGGCGCTGCTTGACGGCGTCGTCGAGCATGACCATGCAGTAGGGGCAGGCCGTCCCGACCACGTCGGCCCCGGTGGCCAGGGCCTCATCGGTGCGCTCGAGGTTGACCCGCTTGCCGATCCGCTCCTCCATCCACATGCGGGCCCCGCCGGCGCCGCAGCAGAAGCCGCGCTCCCGGCAGCGGTGCATCTCGACCGAGCGGACCCCGGGCACGGCGTCCAGCACCGCCCGCGGGGCGTCGTAGATGTCGTTGTGGCGGCCCAGGTAGCAGGGGTCGTGGTAGGTGACGGTGGTCTCGACCGGCCCCTCCGGCACCAGCCGGCCCTCGTCGACCAGCCGCCGCAGCAGCTGGGTGTGGTGGATGACCTCGTAGTTGCCGCCCAGGTGGGGGTACTCGCGGGCCAGGGTGTTGAAGCAGTGGGGGCAGGAGGCGATCACCTTGCGGGCCCCGACGCCGTTGAGCGTCTCGATGTTCTGCTGGGCCTGGAGCTGGTAGAGGTACTCGTTGCCGAGGCGGCGGGCCGGGTCGCCGGTGCAGGACTCGCGCGGGCCGAGCACGGCGAAGCCCACCCCGGCCCGGTGCAGCAGGCCGGCGATCGCCCTGGCCGTCTTGCGGGCCCGGTCCTCGAGGGCGGCCGCGCAGCCGACCCAGTACAGGTACTCGACCTCGTCGGGGATCCGGTCGGTGACCACCGGGACCTCGAAGCCGAGGCCCTCGGTCCAGGCCAGCCGCTGGCCGGCGCCCAGCCCCCAGGGGTCGCCGGCGTTCTCGACGTTGCGCAGCATGGTGCCGGCCTCGGCGGGGAAGCGGGACTCCATCAGGACCTCGTAGCGGCGCAGCTCCATGATGGTGTCGACGTGCTCGATGTCGACCGGGCACTGCTCGACGCAGGCCCCGCAGGTGGTGCAGGACCAGAGCACGTCCGACCCGACCACGTCCTGGACCAGGTCCTTGGAGACCACCGCCGGGTCGTGGCCGCCGGGGTGCTCGGGGTCGGCCTCGCCGAGCAGGAACGGGGCCTTCTCGAACAGGTGGTCGCGCAGGTCGGTGATGACCAGCTTGGGGGACAGCGGCTTGCCCGTGTTCCAGGCCGGGCACTGGTCCTGGCAGCGGCCGCACTCGGTGCAGGTGGCCAGGTCCAGCAGCTGCTTGAAGTGGAGGTCCTCGACCTTGCCGGCACCGAAGACGTCCTCCTCGGTCATCTCCTCGGGGTCGATCCGGGGGGTGGCCAGCGGGCCGAGGGCCTTGGGGCGGCGGGAGAAGGCGACGTTGAACGGCGCGGTGAAGATGTGCAGGTGCTTGGAGTACATGACCAGCACCAGGAACCCGAGCACGACGGCCAGGTGGGCGAGCAGGAAGCTCTCGTTGAGCAGCCGCAGGGTCGAAGGGGTGAGGCCGTCGAGGGCACGCCCGACGGCCGTGGAGGCGAACGCCCAGCCGTCGTACGGGAAGGTGCCCCTGGCCACCCTGGCCCCCCGGTACAGCAGCAGGGTGACGATCACCAGGGCGATCATGGCGAGGATGACCCAGGCCTGGCCGGTGTGGGAGCGGTAGAAGCGCGACGACCGGTCCTTGCGGGCCGGGGACTCGCGCAGGCGGATGACCGCGAAGGTGGCCAGGCTGACCAGGACCGCCACCGCGGTCAGGTCCTGGAGGAAGCCCAGCAGGGAGCTGTGCCCGACCAGGGGCAGGGCGAAGGTCTCGCTGAACAGCTCCCCGTAGGCCTCGGCGATGGTGGTCAGCAGGATCACGAAGCCCCAGAAGGTGAAGAAGTGGGCCAGCCCGGGGATCGGCCGCTTGAGCAGCTTGCGCTGGCCGAAGACCTCGACCAGCTCGGCCTGGAGGCGGGCCCAGGCGCCCTCGAAGCGGTCGGGAGCCGGCTGGCCGGTGGCGATCAGCCGGGTGATCCGCTCGGCCCGCTGGCCGGCCAGGGCGATCGCGAAGAAGGTCAGCACGGCCCCGATGGCGAGCTTCATCGCACGTCCTCCCGGCTGGTCGCTGCGGCGGCTGCCCGAAGTCTACCGCTCGGTAACATCGGGAGGCGGATAGGCTGGGCGGATGCGTGAGCCGACCCCGCCCCCGGGCCCGCCGCCGACCCGCTCCCGGGTCGCCCTGCTCACCGGCGGCCTGCTGCTGGTGGTGGCCGGGGTGGCGCTGGTCGCCTGGATCCTGGTCTCGGCGGCCGGGCTGGTCGGCGGGGACGACGACCCGACCATGGCCGCCCCTGGGACCACCGTCGCCCCCGGGGAGGCGGCCGGCACGGTGGACTACCGGCTGGAGCCGGCCGACGGCGACCCGGTGACGGTGCGCCTCGAGGTGGCGGCCGACCCGGCCTCCCGGGCCAGGGGCCTGATGGAGCGCGAGCAGGTGCCGCCGGGGACCGGGATGGTCTTCCTGTACCCGGCCGACGTGGCCCAGGCCTTCTGGATGAAGAACACCCTCGTGCCCCTGTCGATCGCGTTCGTGGCCGCCGACGGGCGGGTGGTCAGCGTGGCCGAGATGACCCCCTGCAAGGCCGACCCCTGCCCCAGCTACGCCCCCGCCGGCCCCTACCGCTACGCGGTCGAGCTGGCCGCCGGGTCGTTCGGCGCCGCCGGGGTCGGGCCTGGGGCCAGAGTGGTCCCCGTTGACCCCACAGCACTACCCGAACCGGCGTAACCTCGCAGGTCAGCGGCAAGATAAATTCATCTGAACCAAAAACTTGACAACGGGATACTCAACCCCTATCTTGGCCTCCGAGAAACCTGTCCCAGCTTGCTTGAGGTGATGAGATGGCCAAGGCCGTAGGGATCGACCTGGGGACCACCAACTCCGTTGTCGCCACCCTCGAGGGTGGCGAGCCGACGGTGATCCCCAACGCCGAGGGGGCCCGCACGACCCCGTCGGTGGTCGCCCTCTCCAAGACCGGCGAGGTGCTGGTCGGCGAGGTGGCCAAGCGGCAGGCGGTGACCAACCCGGACCGCACCGTGCGCTCGGTCAAGCGGCACATGGGCGAGGGGTCCTGGCGCTTCCGGGCCGACGGCAAGGAGTTCTCCCCCCAGCAGGTGAGCGCGTTCATCCTGCAGAAGCTGAAGCGCGACGCCGAGGCCTACCTGGGCGACCAGGTCACCCAGGCGGTCATCACCGTGCCGGCCTACTTCGACGACGCCCAGCGCCAGGCCACCAAGGAGGCCGGTGAGGTCGCCGGGCTCGAGGTCCTGCGCATCATCAACGAGCCCACCGCGGCCTCGCTCGCCTACTCCCTGGACAAGGAGAACGACGAGACCATCCTCGTCTTCGACCTGGGCGGCGGCACCTTCGACGTGTCCCTGCTCGACATCGGCGAGGGCGTCATCGAGGTCCAGTCGACCTCCGGCGACATGCACCTGGGCGGCGACGACTGGGACCAGCGGATCGTCGAGTGGCTGCTGACCACCTTCAAGAACAACCACGGCATCGACCTGTCCAACGACAAGATGGCCATGCAGCGCCTCAGGGAGGCGGCCGAGAAGGCCAAGATCGAGCTCTCCTCCACCCTGGAGACCACGATCAACCTGCCCTTCATCACCGCCACCCCCGACGGCCCGCTCCACATGGAGCAGCGCCTGACCCGGGGCGAGCTCGAGCGCATGACCTCCGACCTGGTCGAGCGCCTGCGCGTGCCCTTCGACAAGGCCGTCACCGACTGGAAGGCCAAGACCCAGAAGAGCCTGACCGACATCAACCACGTGGTCCTGGTCGGCGGCTCGACCCGGATGCCCATGGTGGTCGAGTTCGTCAAGCAGCTCACCGGCGGCAAGGAGCCCCACAAGGGCGTCAACCCCGACGAGGTCGTGGCCGTCGGCGCCGCCCTCCAGGCCGGCGTGCTCAAGGGCGAGGTCAAGGACATCCTGCTGCTCGACGTGACCCCGCTGTCGCTGGGCATCGAGACCAAGGGCGGGGTGATGACCAAGCTCATCGAGCGCAACACCACCATCCCGACCCGCCGCTCGGAGGTGTTCACCACCGCCGACGACGGCCAGGCCGAGGTCGACGTCAAGGTCTTCCAGGGCGAGCGCGAGATGACCTACGGCAACAAGCTGCTGGGCAACTTCCAGCTGGTCGGCATCCCGCCGGCGCCCCGGGGCGTGCCCCAGATCGAGGTCACCTTCGACATCGACGCCAACGGCATCGTCAACGTGTCGGCCAAGGACCGCGGCACCGGCAAGGAGCAGTCGATGACCATCACGGGCGGCACGGCGCTGCCCAAGGACGACATCGACCGCATGGTCCGCGAGGCCGAGCAGTACGCCGAGGAGGA
>CALGFH010000413.1 GCA_937881255.1 uncultured Actinomycetes bacterium | reverse complement strand
GGTGCCTGCCGCCCATCGGATGCCGCCGAGGAGGTGGGCCAGGAACCGCTGCTCGGACCAGCTCGCCTCGGTATGGCCGAGCGCCGTGTACCAGGCTCGTCCGCGGCCCTGCTCGTGGGCCCAGGTCACGGGATGGTCCTTGCCCATGCCACCACCCTGGTAGGTCGACTCGTCGACGGTCGCGAGCACCCGCACGCGACCGCGCGGGTTGGTGCGGAAGTCGTACCACTCGTCGGTGCGGGCCCAGGCGGCAGGCAGCGAACCGGTCGACGGATGGCCCCGGTCGATCACGCGGACCGTCGCCCGCTGGACGGGCGGGTGGCCCTTGAACCATGCGCCGACGAGCTCGCCATACCAGGGCCAGTCATAGAAGGCGTCCGCGGCGGCATGCACGCCGATCCAGCCGCCTCCGGCCTCCACCCAGCGCTCGAGCGCGGCCTGCTGGGCCGGGCCGAGGGGCTCGCCGGTGGTGGACAGGAACACCACCGCGCGATAGCGCCCGAGGACGGCGTCCTGGACCTGCTCGGGGTCCTCGGTCGCATCCACGGCAAAGCCGTGGCTGGCGCCGAGCCGCCGGATCGCGGCCACCCCGTTGTCGATGGACGCGTGACGGAACCCGGTGGTGCGGGTGAACACCAGGATCGCGAACCCGTCGCGGAGCTGTTCGTCCGCTGGCGCGGGCCGCGGCGCCGGGTCGCCGCAGCCGCCGAGCCCGACGATGAGCATGACCGCGGCGGCCACGGCGTTCCGTCGGAGTTCAGGACCCGTCACGCCAGCTCGAGAACTCGATCCAGGACTTGCCGGCGATCTCCCGGACCGAGGCCAGCGCGGCCGCCGTCTCCTCGACCCCGAAGGTGCCTTGCACGGTCTGCGCGGGCGCGAGCTGGCCGGCCGAGACCGCCGCCAGCGTCGCCTGGAAGTCCACCGGGTGGTCGTAGATGAGCTGGCCGACGATCGTGATCTGCCGCTGCACCAGGTCGATGGTGGTGAGCTGGGCCGGCTTGTCGTTGAACCCGATGACCACCAGCTTCCCGGTCTTGGCGACGGCGTTGTAGGCCGGCTCCCAGACCGAAGGCACACCGGCCGTCTCGAACACCAGCGGGTAGGTGTCCCCGTGGTGCTCCTCGGCCGGCCTGGCCCCGAGCTTCAGGGCCAGCTCCAGCCGTCCGGGGTGCGGCTCCAGCACATAGGGCTGGGCGCCGGCGGCCAGCAGCGACTGGCAGACCAGCTGCCCCTGGGACCCGGCCCCGATCACCAGGCAGTCGGCGCCCACCGGCACGTCGGCCCGGCGGACGGCGGTGTGGGCCACGACGAGCGGCTCGACGCAGGCCAGGGCGACGTCGGGCCAGTCGCTGGAGATGGGCCAGGTGTAGTCGGCCGGCACGGCCACCCGCTCGGCCAGGATGCCGGTGCGGGTGATGGCCAGGACCTGCCGGTCGTCGCAGGCCGAGGTGTGCCCGGCCAGGCAGGCCGCGCAGGTGCCGTCGGCGAAGTTGGGCTCGATGACGACCCGCTGGCCGACCTCGCGACCGGTGACACCGGGCCCGGTGGCGACGATGTCGCCGCCGCCCTCGTGGCCGAACACCCACGGCATGCCCGGCACCTCGCGGGTGCCGTCGTAGACCGACAGGTCCGAGCCGCAGAGCCCGACCCCACGGATCTGGACGACCACGTCGCCCGGACCGGGCTCGGGCTCGGGCCAGTCGTCGACGATCTCCACCTGTCCCGGCGCCACCAGCGCGACCGCTCGCATCCCCCTAGTGTGCGCGTCGGTCACAACTTCTGGAGCTGGGTGACGAGCAGGCCTACCGCGAAGAAGCCGTAGAAGCAGATGGCCACGATCATGCCCACGAGCCGGGCGCCCCTGAGCCGGATCGCGTCCGGCAGGTCGCGGATGTTGAGGCGGACGATCAGGATCGAGTAGAACAAGGTCACGATCGACGCGGCGCAGGTGGAGATGATCAGCAGCACGAGCGGCTGGGTGATCCCGCTGAGCAGGATGATCGAGCCGAGGACGATCTCAGACCAGACGATGAGCACGTACAACCGGCTCTCGGTCCAGCGTGTCGAGTCGGTGAGATAGTTCCGCTTGACGAAGTCGCTGCCCAGCCGCCCGATGACGTCGAGCAGGCCGAGGGCGGTGGCGTACAGGGAGACGGTCGCCAGGGCGTAGAACAGGATCTGGACCCAGGTGCCGACCTGGTTGCCGAGCAGCTCGGCCTGGAGCTGCAGGAACGCCGGCGAGTTCTCGATCCCCTCCCGGCCGAAGAGCGTCTGGTAGGCCAGCATGCTCATCACGGTGATCGTGACCAGGCACACCAGGAAGAAGGTCACGAAGTGTTCGAGGTTGGCGCGCTGCCACCACACCTTCCAGCGCGAGAGGTTGGGCTCGTCCTGGGGGAACGCGAAGTAGTCGCCGCCGCCGGCGTCACCGGCCTCCTCGGTCCCGGTGATCGGCGAGACCAGCCGCGGCACGTGCGCCCCCATGCCGTAGCGCTTGTCGCGGATCCAGTTGCTCAGGATCAGGTTGTGCACGCCGCCGGCCCCGGCGGCGCCGATCGCGCTCAGCATCAGCGTGAACGAGATGTCGCCCGGGAGCCGTCCGAAGTCGGTGACGATCGCCGACGCGCCCTCCGTCCAGGTTCGCCAGGCGAGGACCGCGACCAGCACCACCACCAGGAACACCAGGGTCAGGCCGACCTTCACCCACTCGATCTTCTCGACGGTGCCGTAGATGACCGGTGAGGTGGTCAGGACGATCCCGATGACCACGAGCACCGCGATGGTGATCCAGGTGACGCTCCCGCCCCCGAGCGCGAACGTCAGGACGGTGGAGGCGCTGGTGGCCCAGCCCGGCCACATGTACTGGAAGGCGCCGGCGACGCAGATGAAGATCCCCCAGCCCTTCCACCAGCGGGCAAGGCCGGCGACGACCGTCTGGCCGGTGGCCAGGGTGTAGCGCTCGATCTCCATGTTGATGACGAACTGCACCGCCAGGGTGGCCAGGGCCAGCCACAGCAGGCCGAAGCCGGCCAGGGCCGTGATGTAGGGCCAGAGGATGAGCTCCCCGGCGGCCATGCCGATCCCGACCGCGATGATCCCGGGGCCGAGCATCCTCCGCAGGGACACGGGCTCGGGCATGTCCAGGGTGACGGGGGTCCGGACGGATCCCTGGTCCGTCGTCGATCGAGTGAACGCCATGGTTCCTCCCGAGGGCGAGGCCGGCTACGGGTCGTCGTCGAGCTCGGTCAGGTACGCCACCACGAGGTCGCCCAGCATCGCCCGGTAGCGGTCACGGAGGGCGGGATCGGCGAGGTCGCGGCCGAAGATCGTGTTGAAGGTGTGCCGGTTGGCGACCCGGAACACGCAGTAGGAGCTGATCAGCATGTGCACGTCGAGCGCGTCGACCTGGCGGGCGAACCGGCCCTGCTCGCGGCCGCGGGCGAGGATCTGCTCGATGAGCGACACCACCGAGGCGTTCTGGCCCGGGAACGTCGGCGACTTCGCCATGTGCTCGGCTCGGTTGATGTTCTCGATGCTGACGAGCCGGATGAAGTCCGGGTGCGACTGGTGGTGATCGAAGGTCAGCTCGGCGATCCGCCGAATCGCGTCCACCGGGTCGAGCCCGTCCACGTCCAGTGTCTGCTCCGCGGTGCGGATCTGCAGGTAGACGCGCTCCAGCACGGCGATGTAGAGCTGCTCCTTGCTGCCGAAGTAGTAGTAGATCATTCGCTTGGTCGTGCGGGTCTTGGTGGCGATCTCGTCGACGCGGGCACCGTTGTAGCCGCGGTCGGCGAACTCCCGGGTGGCGATGTCGAGGATCTCTGTGCGAGTGCGCCCGGCGTCCCGCTGGGGGACCAGGCCGTCGCCGGACGGGGCGGCGTCAGGGCGGCGTCCGCGGGTGCTGACCGACGCGTCGACCACTGTTCCCTTCCCTCAGTGAGAGGTATAAGTAACTAACTAGATCGTACATTGGCACGACCCGCTCCGGATCGTCAACGCCTCCTCGAGGCCTCACACCAGGGAGCGCCCATGCGGACGTCGATCGCCACCGTCTGCCTCAGCGGCGGCCTCGACGAGAAGCTCGCCGCCGCCGCCGCGGCCGGCTTCGACGGCGTCGAGGTGTTCGAGAACGACCTGGTCGCCTCCCCCTCGTCACCGACGGAGATCCGCCGCCGCGTCCAGGACCTGGGGCTGCTGATGGAGCTGTACCAGCCCTTCCGTGACTTCGAGGCGGTCCCACCCGACCATCTCGCCCGCAATCTCCGCCGGGCCCGGCGCAAGCTCGAGCTGACCTGCCTGCTCGGCGCGCCCATGCTGCTCGTCTGCTCCAGCGTCTCCGAGCTCGCCACCGACGACGACAGCCTGGCCAGCGAGCAGCTGCACCAGTTGGCCACCCTCGCCGAGGAGTACGGCGTCCGCGTCGCCTACGAAGCCCTCTCATGGGGCCGGCACGTGAACGACTACGAGCACGCCTGGCGGATCGTCGAGGCCGCCGACCATCCGGCGCTGGGCGTCTGCCTGGACAGCTTCCACATCCTCTCCCGAGGCACCGGCCTCGACGGCATCGGCTCGATCCCCTCGGACAAGCTCTTCTTCCTCCAGCTCGCCGACGCCCCCGTCCTGGCGATGGACGTCCTCCAGTGGAGCCGCCACCACCGCTGCTTCCCGGGGCAGGGCGGCTTCGACCTGCCCGGGTTCCTCCACCGCGTGGTCGCCGCCGGCTACCGGGGGCCGTTGTCGCTCGAGGTCTTCAACGACGTCTTCCGGCAGGCCGATCCCGGCCCCACCGCCGTCGACGCGATGCGGTCCCTGCTCGGGCTCCAGGAGGCGCTGGGCCACCGACTCGACACCCGGCCCGGCGCGGACCTGGACCTGACCCGCCCGCCCGACGCGGTCGACCCGGCCGGCTTCGCGTTCGTCGAGCTCGCCGTCGACGCCAGCTCCGGGCCGGAGACCGAGGACCTGCTCGGTCGGCTCGGTCTGGCCCACGGCGGCCAGCACCGCTCCAAGCCGGTCCAGCTGTGGCAGCGCGATGACGCCCGCCTCGTGCTCAACTACGGTGACCAGCGATTGTCGGCCAACCTCGAAGGCGACTCGCTCGTCACCGCACTCGGGATCGAGAGCGCCGACCCGGCCCAATCGGTCCGCCGTGCCGGCGCGCTCATCGCGCCCCGCCTCCCGCGCCGGCGCGGTCCGGCAGAGGCCGACCTCGCCTCGGTGGCCGCGCCCAACGGCACCTCGGTGTTCTTCTGCCGGACGCGGACGACACCGAGCTGGCTCGACGACTTCCTGCCGCTCGCGACGGCCGACCGACCAGGCGGCGACGGCCCCACCCACATCGATCACGTCGGCTTGATCCAGCCGTTCGAGCAGTTCCAAGCCTCGGGGCTGTTCTACCGGCTGATCCTCGGGCTGCGGCCGCGCGGCAGCGTCGAGTACGCGGCCCCCAACGGCCTGATGCGCAGCCGCGCACTGGCCAGCGCCGGCGGCAGGGTCCGCCTCGCCCTCAACGTTCCCGTCCTCGGCGGCGACGTGTCCGGACCGGCCACGGCCCAGCATGTCGCGTTCGGCTGCCGCGACATCTTCGCCACCGCGGCCGCGCTGCGGGAACGGGCACTGCCGATCCTGCCGATCCCGAGGAACTACTACGACGACCTGGACGCCCGGTGGGAGCTGGACCCGGCCATGCTGGAGGCCATGCGGAGGTTCGGCATCCTGTACGACCGCGACGAGACCGGCGGCGAGCTGTTCCACCTCTACACCGGCATGCTCGGCCACCGGCTGTTCCTCGAGGTCGTCCAGCGAGCCGGCGGCTACGACGGGTACGGGGAGAGCAACGCCCCCGTGCGCGCGGCCGCGCAGCTCGCCGCGGATAATCTGCTGACCGAAGGCTGAGATCGACCCTTCCGCCACCTGACCCGGAGCCGCCAGATGGACGACCAGCGCCGCCACGACCTTGGCATGACCGTCCGGCGGGCCGTGCTCGGCGACGACCACGTCGACCGCGCCACCGCCGCCGCCACCGACTTCACCGCCGACTTCCAGGACCTCATCACCCGCTATGCCTGGGGGGAGATCTGGAGCCGGCCAGGGCTGGACAGGCGCACCCGTTCCTGCATCACCCTGGCCATCCTGGCTGCCCTGTCCCACGACGAGGAGCTGGCCATGCATGTCCCCGCGGCCCTGCGTAACGGCCTCAGCGCCGAGGACATCAAGGAGGTGCTGCTCCAGGTGACCGTCTACGCCGGCGTCCCCGCCGCCAACCGCGCCTTCCGGGCCGCCCAGCGGGTCCTCGA
>CALGFH010000412.1 GCA_937881255.1 uncultured Actinomycetes bacterium | reverse complement strand
CAGGTAGGCCTTGGCGAAGGCGTCGGCGCCCCGCTGGGCGGTCAGGGGCACCGTGTCGCGGTACTTGATCCGGAGGATCTGGGAGTTGGCGGGCACGTCGGCCTTGACGTGCTCCAGCAGCTGGGCCGGGGTGGCGGTGGTCTGGAGGGTCTTGGCCGCGACCGCGGCCACCGGCTCCGACTGGGCCAGCTGGCGCTGGTTGAACATGTTGAGCTGCTGGTCGACCCGCGACCCGGGGTCGAAGGCGTTGGTGGTGATCGCCCTGACCAGGACCGAGGCGGTCGATTCGTAGACCGCGGTACGGCGGAAGGTGTAGGCGGCCGCGGCCGCCGCCCCCAGCAGGGTGATGGCGACGATCAGCGCGAGCTGGCGCTTGAACACCGCCAGATAGTCGCGTAGCTCCACCGATCCGCTCGGCGTCGGCTCTGCACTCACCGCATCGACCGCCTTTGTCCTGGTACGTCCGGGCCCCCCGGAGGCGGTGACCCGAGCTCACGGTGGGCGCTCGCCTGCCGCGTCCCACGCTATCGGGTCGCCGTCCAGCTTTCCTCCGTCGGATTGATCATCGTCACCCATCGCAAGGAACTAGATACGAGTACGTAAGAGTTACTGCTCCGGGAAATGCCGACGTAGGCGCCGATCGGTCTCGGCCAGCAGCTCGGGCAGGACCTTGGTCTGGCCGACCACCGGCATGAAGTTGGTGTCGCCGCCCCAGCGGGGCACCAGGTGCAGGTGCAGGTGGTCGGCGATGCCGGCCCCGGCGACCTGGCCGAGGTTCATGCCCAGGTTGAACCCGTGGGGCCCGGACTCCTCCCGCATGGCCCGGATGGCCCGGCCGGCGAAGGCCATCAGCTCGGCCAGCTCCTCGGCGGTCAGCTCCTCGAAGTCGCCGACGTGCCGGTAGGGCGCGGCCATCAGGTGCCCGGGGTTGTACGGGAAGGCGTTGAGCAGCACGAAGCTGACCTCGCCGCGGGCCAGCAGGTGGTTGGCCTCGTCCTGGTCCGGGTCGGCGGCCGGGAGGTCGCAGAAGACGCAGCCGCCGTCGCCCTCGCCCTCCCCGCGGCGGATGTACTCCATCCGCCAGGGCGACCACAGGCGCTCAGGGTCGGGCACGGCGGTGCCTCCTCGGGGCGGGGGTGCGGCGGACCGGCCGATGATAGAGCAGGGGGGTGTGGAAACCGCCCACCGCCTGACCGGAGGCTCGGCTACCCTCCCGACCGGGGCTCCCGCCACCGGTGGGGGTCTCGGCGGTGTGGCCCGGAGGCGTCAGGCGGTGGTCGGCGGGGCCGTGGTCGGCGGCTCGGTGGAGGTCGCCTCCTCGGCCGTCGTGGTCGGCGGGGCCGTCGTCGGTGGGGCGGTGGTGGTCGGCGGCGCCGTGGTCGTGGTCGGCTGGCCGGTGGTCGTGGTCGGCGACCCGGGCCGCGAGGTCGAGGTCGGCGGCCGGGTCGTCGGCGGCGCCGGCGACGGCTTGGTGGTCGGCGGCGCCGTCGTCATGGGCGGCGGCGTCGGCGGCGTCGGGCTGGTCGGCGGCGGGGCGGTCACCGGCGGCCCGGGCAGGCCGGGGGTGATGACCCCGGGCACGATCCGGGTGGCGCCGGCGTAGCTCTCGCGCCAGATGGAGGCGACCCGGACCACGTCGCCGGTGTGGGGGGCGTGGACCATCAGGCCGTTGCCGATGTACATGCCGACGTGGTGGATGGTGGCCGGGTTGCCGGGGTTGTCGGCGTAGAACAGGAGGTCGCCGGGGAGCAGGTTGGCCACGGCGACGTGGGGGCCGGCGCCCCACTGGGCCCGCGACACCCGCGGGATGGTGACCCCGGCGGCCCGGTAGGCCGAGCTGGTCAGCCCCGAGCAGTCGAAGGTGTCGGGGCCGGTGGCGCCCCACCGGTAGGGGTCGCCGAGCTGGGCCAGGGCCCAGCGGACGGCCGCCCTGGCCACCGGCCCGGCCTGGAGCCAGGACTGGACCGTCCCGACCCCCGACATGTAGCCGGACCAGGCGGCCCGCCTTGACGCCTCGGCCCGGTCCCGCTCGGCCTCCAGGTAGCCGGCGAGCTGCTCGTCGATCTTGTCCAGGGTGCCCTGGAGCTGGGTGACCAGCCGCTGGACCTGGCGCCGCTCGTCGTCCTGGCGCCGGTGGACCAGGTCGGCCTCGGCCAGGTCGGCCGAGACCCGCTCGTTGAGGCTGTCGACCTCGGCCTTGCGGACCCGCACGTCGGTGACCACCGCGGCCCGCGCCTCCAGGGCCGCCTTCTGCATCGGGAGCCGGCGCATGGCGTCGGGCGGGTTGGCCCCGCCGACCAGCTCCCCGAGCAGCCACTGGGGCCCGCCCATGTAGGTGGCCCGGGCCTGCTCGTCGAGCTGGGCCTGGGCGGCGTCGAGCTGGGCCTGGGCGGCCGCCTGGCGGGCCTTGAGGCGGCGCAGGCTGGCCTGGAGGCGGCGCCGGCGGTCGTCGGTGGCGTTCAGCCGCTCGGCCAGCCGCTCGACCTCGGCGTGCTGGGCGTCGAGCTTGGCCTGGAGCGCCTTGGCCTTGGCGGCCAGGGCGGCGTTGGGCGCGGTCTGGGCCTTGGGGGCGGCGGGGGCGGCGCCGGCCGCGGTGCCGCCGGCGAGGGCCAGCAGCAGGGCCATGACCAGGGCGATCGGGGCGTGGCGGCCTAGCCGCAAGCGCGCGTGGCCACCCTTGGACATCGTCGCCCCCAATCGACCGGTCCGGGGGCATGGTATCCCATACTGCCGGTTTTGCACCCCGCGAATTGCGTACGCCGGTTGCGCGAGCCCGCCCTCAGAACTGGGCGTTCTCGGTCGACCCCTCCAGGGCCAGGGTGGAGGCCTGACCGGCGGCGACGGCCTGGGTGACCAGGTCGAACACGCCCGTGCCGACCTCGCGCTGGTGCCGGGTCGCGGTGTAGCCGGCGGCCTCAAGGGCGAACTCGTGCTGCTGCAGCCGGACGTAGGCCGGCATGCCTTCGGCGGCGTACCCGGAGGCGAGCTCGAACATGGCCGCGTTCAGGCTGTGGAAGCCGGCCAGGGTGATGAACTGGAAGCGGTAGCCCATCGCGGCCAGCTCCTTCTGGAACCGGGCGATCGTCTGGTCGTCGAGCGCCCGGCGCCAGTTGAAGCTGGGCGAGCAGTTGTAGGCCAGCAGCTTGCCCGGGAAGGCCGCGTGGACCGCCTCGGCGAACCGGCGGGCCTGGTCCAGGTCGGGGGTGGAGGTCTCGCACCACAGCAGGTCGGCGTAGGGGGCGTAGGCGAGGGCACGGGCGATCGGGGCGTCCAGGCCGGCGGTGACCCGGAAGTAGCCCTCGGCGGTGCGCTCGCCGGTCAGGAACGGCCGGTCCCGCTCGTCGACGTCGGAGGTGAGCAGGGTCGCGGCCAGGGCGTCGGTCCTGGCCACGAGCACGGTCGGCACCCCGGCGACGTCGGCGGCCAGCCGGGCCGCCTGCAGGGTGCGGATGAACTGGCCGGTCGGGACCAGCACCTTGCCGCCAAGGTGCCCGCACTTCTTCTCCGAGGCCAGCTGGTCCTCGAAGTGGATCCCGGCCGCCCCGGCCTCGATCATGGCGCCGGTCAGCTCGTAGGCGTTCAGCGGCCCCCCGAACCCGGCCTCGGCGTCGGCCACGATCGGCAGCAGGTAGGAACGCTCCTCGCCCTCGACCCTGGCCACCTGCTCGGCCCGGAGCAGGGCGTTGTTGATCCGCCGGATGACCGTTGGCACGCTGTTGGCCGGGTACAGGCTCTGGTCGGGATAGGTCTGCCCGGCCAGGTTGGCGTCGGCGGCGACCTGCCAGCCCGACAGGTAGATGGCCTCGAGGCCCGCCTTGGCCATCTGGACGGCCTGCCCGCCGGTCAGCGCCCCCAGCGCCGGCACGTGGTCCCGCTCGCCCAGCAGCCGCCACAGCCGCTCGGCCCCCACCCGGGCCAGGGTGTGCTCGACCAGGACCTGGGGCCGCAGCTTGTGGACGTCCTCGGCCGTGTACTCCCGGCGGATCCCCAGCCAGCGCGGGCTCGACAGCCAATCCTCCGACAAACTCCGCGTGGTGTTTTCGGGCATGGCGGGACCACCTTCCGAGAGCAATTCCCGTGGGCCCGACTGTAAACCGCCAAGAAGATATTGATCCAATTATTTGTTGCTATGTCCGCAATAGACGGCGACTATCATCGCAGGTGGGATGGGGCGTCAGCGGGCCTGCCTGAGCCACAGCGAGGCCCGGGTCGGCTGCATCGTCTGGTCGACCACGGCCAGCAGC
>CALGFH010000411.1 GCA_937881255.1 uncultured Actinomycetes bacterium | reverse complement strand
GCCGCAGCCATGAGGATCGCCCTCGACCCGTACATGCTGCGGACGGTTCCGCTGGCCGAGCTGCCGGGCATGGTGGCCGAGCTCGGCTACGAGCACATCGAGCTGTCGCCGCGGGAGGACTTCATCCCGTTCTTCGTCCACCCGCGGGCCGACCGGGCCACCATCGCCGGCTTCAAGAAGGCGCTGAAGGGGGCCCATGTCTCGGTCTCCTCGGTGCTGCCCCTGTACAAGTGGTCGGGGCCGGACGAGGACGAGCGCCAGGCGGCCGTCCGCTACTGGAAGCGGGCCATCCAGGTCGCCGTCGACCTCGACTGCCGGATCATGAACTCGGAGTTCAACGGCCGGCCGGAGGCGGCGGCGGCCTCGGAGGCCCAGTTCTGGCGGTCGCTGGAGGAGCTGCTGCCGACCTTCGAGCGCGAGGGCATGCAGCTGCGCCTGGAGCCGCACCCCGACGACTTCATCGAGGACGGCCGGGCGGCGATCGAGATGGTCCGGGGGATCGACAACGACCTGGTCAGCTTCCTCTACTGCGCGCCCCACACCTTCCACCAGGGCGGCGACCTGGAGGGGATCATGCGCTACGCCGGGCCGCTGCTGACCCACCTGCACATCGCCGACTCCTTCGACCACCGGGGGTCGTCGGGGCTGCGCTACATCCTCAACCCGCCGGGCACGCCGGCCCGGATCCACCAGCACCTGGACATCGGCCAGGGCGAGGTCGACTGGGACCTGTTCTTCGCCACCCTGGCCGACCTGGGCTTCGACGGCATCGCCACGGTGTGCGTGTTCGCCTGGGAGGAGCGGGCCGCCGACTCCTGCCGCCACAACCTCGAGCAGATCCGCCAGCTGGTGGCCAAGCACGGAGGCCAGTAGGGAGGCGCCGATGACGAGCACACGGTCCCGGCTCCGGCTGGGCAGCTGCCCCGACTCCTGGGGGGTCTGGTTCGCCGACGACCCGGCCCAGACCCCCTGGCACCGGTTCCTGGACGAGCTCGCCGAGGCCGGCTACCGGTGGCTGGAGCTGGGCCCCTACGGGTACCTGCCGACCGACCCGGGGCGGCTGCGCGACGAGGTCGAGCGGCGTGGGCTCAGGGTCTCCGGCCAGGCCGTGTTCGGGACGCTGCACGACCCGAGCCGCTGGGAGGCCGACCTGGGCGACGCCCACCAGGTGGCCGAGCTGGTCACGGCCATGGGCGCCGGCCACGTGGTCCTGCTCCCGGGCGACGCCGGCCCCGACCCGGACGACCTCGACGCCGGCCGCTGGCGGACCCTGGTCGAGCAGACCTCGGAGCTGGGGCGCATCCTCAGGGAGGAGCACGGGGTCGCGGCCGTCTTCCACCCCCACGCCGACAGCTACGTCGGCACCCAGCCCCAGATCGAGCGGTTCCTCCAGGACACCGACCCGGCCAGCGTCAACCTGTGCCTGGACACCGGCCACGTCGCCTACTACCAGGGCGACAACCTGGAGCTGATCCGCAAGTACCCGGACCGGATCGGCTACCTGCACCTGAAGCAGGCCGACCCGGCGGTGGTCGAGCAGGTCAAGGCCGAGGGCCTCGGCTTCGGGGAGGCGGTCCGGCGCGGGGCCATGTGCGAGCCACCCAAGGGCGAGCCCGACATGGAGGCGCTGCTGGACGCCGTCGACCGGCACCTGGAGGGCGAGCTGTTCGCGATCGTCGAGCAGGACCTGTACCCCTGCGACCCCGACGACCCGCTGCCGATCGCCACCCGGACCTTCACCTACCTGCGACAGCTGGGCGTTGGGAGTGATGCGCCATGACACTGCGGATCGGGGTCGTCGGCACCGGCCAGATGGGCCGGTACCACGTGGAGCGCCTGGCCGGCGGCGTCCCCGACGCCGAGGTGGTGGCCGTCTCCGACGTGTACGTCGAGGGGGCCAAGCAGGTGGCCGAGCAGGTCGGGGCCCGGGCCTACGCCGACGGCCACGAGCTGGTCGCCGACGACCAGGTGGAGGCGGTGCTGATCGCCTCGCCCGGCTTCACCCACGAGGAGTTCACCCTGGCCTGCCTGGCCGCGGACAAGCCGGTGCTGTGCGAGAAGCCGCTGGCCCCGACCATCGACGCCTGCCTGCGGGTGCTGGAGGCCGAGGCGGCCAAGCCGAGGCGGCTGATCCAGGTCGGCTTCATGCGCCGCTACGACGACGGCTTCCGGGCGATGAAGGCGGCCGTCGACGAGGGCGGGGTCGGCCGGCCGCTGCTGCTGCACTGCCGCCACCGCAACCCCAGCGTCCCCCCCGGGTTCACCAGCGACATGATGATCACCGACTCGGTGGTCCACGACATCGACGTCACCCGCTGGCTGCTCGGCCAGGAGATCGTCGCCGCCACCGTGTTCAAGGCGCGCCCCAGCTCGCTGGCCCCCGAGGGCCTCCAGGACCCCCAGATGGTGCTGCTGGAGACGGCCGACGGGGTGCTGGTGGACGTGGAGAGCTTCGTCACCTGCCAGTTCGGCTACGACATCCGCTACGAGCTGGTCGCCGAGGCCGGCACGGTCGCCCTGGGCGAGCAACCCGGGGTCCAGGTCCGCCACCAGGGCCAGCACCACGGCCCCATCCCGGCCGACTACAAGGAGCGGTTCGGGGCCGCCTACCAGCGGGAGCTGGAGGAGTGGGTGTCGGGCGTGCTCCGGGGCGAGGTCGTCGGCCCCAGCGCCTGGGACGGCTACGCCACCACGGCCGTGGCCGAGGCCGCCGTCGAGTCCCTGACCAAGGGGGGCCGGGTGGCGGTGGAGCTGGCCGAGCGCCCGGCGCTGTACGCGTGAGCGACCCGCTGGCCGCGGTCCGGGAGGCCATGGCCGCGGCGGCCGCCGGCTGGCTGACCTCGCTGGCGCCGGGGCAGCTGGCCAAGGCGCGCTTCGGGTTCCCGGCCGACGACGAGCGCACCCGCTGGTACTACACCCCGACCGAGCGGGGCGGCCTGCCCCTGGCCGAGATGGGCCCGGTCTCCCAGCGCCTGGCCCACCGGCTGATGGCCAGCGGGCTCAGCGAGGGCGGCTACGCCACCGCCGCCACCGTGATGGGGCTGGAGAACGTGCTCGACGCCCGCGAGGGCTGGCGGCGGGGCTACGACGGCCGGACCGTCCCCCACCGGGGCCGCGACCCCCAGCTGTACTTCGTCAGCGTCTTCGGCGACCCCGGGGCCGGGGCCTGGGGCTGGCGGGTCGGGGGCCACCACGTGGCCCTCAACTACACCCTGGCGGCCGACGGCGGGGTCTCGGCCAGCCCGCTGTTCCTCGGGGCCAACCCGGCCCTGACCCGGCTGGTCGGGCCGGGGGTGCTGCGGCCCCTGGCCGCCGAGGAGGACCTGGCCCGTGAGCTGCTGGACACCCTCGCCCCCGACCAGCGCAAGGCGGCCACGCTGGCCGACGAGGCCCCCGGCGACATCCTCCAGCGGAACCTCCCGGTGATCCGGCCCGGGCCGCCCGAGGGCCTGGCCGGGTCGGGGATGCTGCCCCAGCAGCGCGACCTGCTGGCCGGGCTGCTGCGCCAGTACCTGGGGCGGCTCCCCGGACCGTTGGCCGACCTCCAGGCCGGGCGGGTCCTGGGCGAGCGCCTGGAGGCGGTCCACTTCGGCTGGGCCGGCTCGCCCGAGCCCGGCCGGCCCCACTACTACCGCCTCCAGGGGCCCCGGCTCCACATCGAGTACGACAACGTCCAGAACGGCGCCAACCACGTCCACTCGGTCTGGCGCGACCCCGAGGGCGACTTCGGTCAGTCGGCGGGGTAGCGCTCCAGGGCCAGCAGGCCGGCGGCCAGGGCGACGGCCCTGGCGTCGTCGTCGCTCATCTCGGTCCCGTAGCGGCCCCTGGCCCTGGCCACGCCCTCGCCGATCTCCAGCACCAGCATCTCCTTGAACCGGGCCGCCTCGTCCCCGCCGGCCTTGGAGAGCAGCAGGTCGACCTGGAACAGGCCGACGCCGATGGAGCGCGGCTCGGTGCGGAACTGCTCGGCCAGCCGGTCGCGGTCGGCCAGCACCGACTCCAGCAGCTCGCGCTGGAGCGCGCCCTCGGCCAGGGTGGCCGCCTCCAGGCAGCGGACGAACACCTGGAAGTCGCGCGGGTCGAAGCGGTTGTAGGCCCCGACCACCGCGCTGAACATCCAGAAGGGGGCGAACTGCAGGGTCCGCCACTCCTCCGGGGTGTACCGCTCCCGCTCGCCCATCATGCCCTCCCGGCCCTGGCCCCGGCCACCGCCCCGGGGGCCGGGGGGCCGGTGGTGCCCCGGACCACCAGGTGCGGGGCCAGCACGACCTCGCCGGCGGCGCTGCGGCCGTGGTCGAGCCGCTCGACGGCCGCGGCCAGGGCGTGCTCGGCCTGCCGGCGGGCGTCCTGGCTGACCGTGGTCAGGTTCACGTGGGCCAGCCGCGACAGGCTGCTGTCGTCGTAGCCCACCACCGACACGTCCGCCGGGACACCGACCCCGGCCCGGCTGAAGGCGTCCAGCAGCCCGAGGGCGCAGTGGTCGTTGAAGGCGACCACCGCGGTGGGCAGGGGCCGGCCCGCCTCCAGCAGGGCCTGGGCGGCCCGCGTGCCCGCGGCCTCGGTGTGGTCGCCGCCGATGACCTGGAGGTGGCCGCCCAGGCCGTGGCGGCGCATGGCCGTGCGGTAGCCGCGGCGGCGGTCGGCGGCGATCGGCCCCCTGCCCCCGTCGACGTAGGCGATGGCCCGGTGCCCGAGGGTGGCCAGGTGGTCGACGACCTGCCCGACCCCGTCGGCGTCGGCCGAGCGGACCACGTCGACGCCGTTGGCGGTGACCCGCCGGCCGATCACCACCACCGGCAGCTGCCGGCCCAGGTCGGCCAGCTGGGCCGCCGGGGCGACCGGGCCGAGCAGGACCAGGGCCTCGCAGCGGAAGTCGACCAGGGTCTCGATGGCCCGGCGCTCGTCCCGGGTGCGGGTCACCGCGCTCAGCACGACGTCGTAGCCGCGGCCCTCGGCGGCCTCATGGAGGTCGGCCGCCAGCTCGGCGTGGAAGGCGCTGCCCAGCTCCATCAGCACCCCGACCAGGTGGGTCCGCCGCCGGGCGAGCAGGCTGGCCGTCCGGTCGGGGCGGTAGCCGAGCTCGGCCGCCGCCTCCAGCACCCGCTCGCGGGTGGCCGCGCTCGGCCCGGGGGCGTTGCTCAGCACCATCGACACCGAGGCCGGGGACATCCCGACCCGCTCGGCGACGTCCTCGAGCCGCGGGCGGCGTGCACTTCTTGACATATCCATCGATGGCTCGCATAGTACGGTTTGAAGCGCTTCAAATCAAGCGCTTCAAGGCTGAGAGGAGGTCGTGGTGACAGGTTCTTCCATCGGCGTGGCCGTGATCGGGGCCGGGATGGCCGGGCGGTCCCACGCCGCCGGCTACCGGACGGCGTCCACCCTGTACGGCGAGGGGCTGCCCGAGGTCCGCCTGGTCGCGGTGGCCGACGTCAACCCGGCCTTCGCCACCGACACCGCCCGCCGCTTCGGCTACGAGCGGGCCGAGACCGGCTGGGAGGCGGTTGCCGAGGCCCCCGACGTTGACGTGGTCAGCGTGGTCGTGGCCAACCCCCTGCACCGCCAGATCGTCGAGGGCCTGCTGGCCGCGGGCAAGCACGTGCTCTGCGAGAAGCCGATGGCCCCGACCGTCGAGGACGCCGAGGCCATGGTGGCGGCGGCCAAGGCGTCGGGCCGGGAGACCGGCATCGGGTTCGTGTTCCGCCGCTCCCCCGCCATCGCCGCCATCCGGGACCAGGTCGCCTCCGGGGCCATCGGCCGGCCCCTCCACTTCAACGGCCACTACTGGTGCGACTACGGCGTCGACCCCAGGGCCCCGATGAGCTGGCGCTACAAGGGCGGCCCGGGGTCGGGCGCCCTCTCCGACATCGGCAGCCACCTGATCGACCTGGCCGAGTTCGTCTGCGGCCCCATCCAGTCGGTCCGCGGGGCGGCCCTGCCCACCGTCATCGGCGAGCGCGCCCTGCCGCTGGGCGCGGCCGTCGGCCACGCCGCGGCCGAGCTCAGCGACGTGACCGAGCCGGTGGAGAACGAGGACCTGGTCAGCTTCACGGCCAGCTTCGCCTCCGGGGCCGCCGGCACCCTCTCGGCCTCCCGGGTCGCCTACGGGCTGGCCAACTCCCTCGGCTTCGAGGTGTTCACCGAGCGGGGCGCGGCCACCTTCGACCTGGCCCGGGCGGGCGAGTTCGGCTTCGCCGACCCGGCCCCGGCCGGCCCCACCCAGGGCTACCGCCAGGTCCTGGTCGGCCCGGCCCACCCCTACCTCACCGGCGGCCTGCCGATGGACTTCCCCGGGGTCGGCTACGGCCAGAACGACCTGTTCTCGTTCCAGGCGCGGGCCTTCCTCGAGCAGGTGGCCGGGCTGGAGCGGCTGCCCCGCATGGCCTCGTTCTCCGAGGGGCTGCGCAACATCCGACTGCTGGACGCGGTCGTCGCCTCGGCCAAGGCCGGCGGCGCCGAGATCACCATCGACTGAGAGGAGGGCCGACATGAAGCTCGGTGCCTACACCGCCTGCCTGCACGACCAGCCCCTTCCCGCCGCCCTGCAGACCCTGCGCGAGCTGGGCCTGGACAGCGCCGAGATCAACTCGGGCGGGTTCCTGCCCCCGGTCCACCTGCCGGTCGACGACATCCGGGCCAGCCAGGACGCCCGGGACGAGTACCTGGGGCTGTTCAGCGCGGCCGGCCTGACCCTGACCGCGCTCAACTGCAACGGCAACCCGCTCGACCCCAACCCCGAGGTCGGGCCCCTGCACGCCCAGGACGTGCGCGACTCGATCGAGCTGGCGGCGCTGCTGGGGGTCAAGCGGGTCGTGACCATGTCCGGGCTGCCCGGCTCCGACCCGGGCGCCCGCTACCCGTCGTGGACGGTCGAGCCCTGGCACAGCGTCTACCTGGACGCCCGCGACTACCAGTGGAACGAGGTCGGCATCCCCTTCTGGAAGGACATCCAGGCCAGGGCGGCCGACGCCGACGTCAAGGTCTGCATCGAGATGCACCCCCACAACCTGGTCTACAACCCGGCCACCATGGAGCGGCTGGCCACCGAGATCGACGCCACCCACGTCGGCGCCGAGATGGACCCCAGCCACCTGTTCTGGCAGGGCATCGACCCGGTCGTGGCCGTCGAGCACCTGGGCGGCCTGATCTACAACGCCGCCGCCAAGGACACCCGCATCAACGAGGCGGCCAAGCTCAACGGGGTGCTCGACGACCGCTTCGGCCGGGTCGCCCCCGACGACCCCGGGGCCCTCTCCCTCGGCGGCTCCTACACCCTGAGCCGCTGGCCCGAGCGCTCCTCCTGGGACTTCGTGGCCGTCGGCCGCGGCCACGACGTCGACTTCTGGGCCCGGTTCCTCCAGGCCCTGGAGAAGATCGACCCCGCCATGGCGGTCAACATCGAGCACGAGGACCAGGAGCTCGACCAGCTGGAAGGCCTCCGCTTCGCCGCCGAGACCCTCCAGACGGCCGCCTCCCGGGTCAGCTGAGCGACAGCGGGGGGTCGGGACTGCTGACCTTGAACAGCCAACGGTTCCAGTGCTTGTGAGCCGACTGGCCTCGCGCCTTGCTATGCCGCGGGTGTCGTCACCATGACCGCCGCGACCGCGGTCGGTGCCGGGATCGGCTCGCCGTGTTCGCGCAGGCCCTCAAGATGGAAGGCGATGGCCTCACGCATCTGCTGTTCGGCGTCCTCGATTGTGACGCCCAGCGCCACGCAGCCAGGCAGGTCGGGCGCCCAGGCACCATAGCCGCCGTCATCGGCTTGTTCGATGACGATCAGGTAGCTGGGCGCATCGGTTGCGGACATCGCGCGGCTCCGTCTGGTCAAGGTTGGTCTTTGAGGAGGCCAGCTTGTCTGAGGATGCTCCGCTGCAGCCCGACGGGCAAGTCCTTGCCGGGCTTGCCCGGGATCGTGACGAGTCCTGGCTTGGTTGGATGCTTGTACTGGCGGTGGCTGCCTCGGGTCCGGCCGAGCACCCAACCGTCCTCCTCGATCAGCCTGATGACTTCGCGGACCTTCACCCTCCTCGCTGCACCTCCTCGCTGTTCGCGTACCCGAACCTATCGAGGCAACGAGACAGGTGCGTCCTGTCGTCCACAGCCGAGAACGAAGGCCAGGAGGCCCTCGCCACAGCCTGGTCAGCGCCCTCACCTCAGCGATCGGGCGACCACATACTGCAGCGTGTCGACCACGTGCCGGAACGGGACGGTGCCCTCCGGGGCGTTGGCCGCCGGAGGGCACCGTCGGGTGGGCTAGCTGGTGGCGGTGGCCTGGCGGGAGGCGGCCGGCTCGATGTCGGCGGCCTCCTTGCGGCGGGTCGACTTGAGGATGATCACACCGGCCGCCGTGACGGCGGTGCCGATGAGGATGGCCAGGATGTAGAGGATCGGCTTGCTGATCAGGCCGGTCACCCAGATGCCGCCGTGCGGCGCCCGGGACTCGTTGCCGAAGCCCATCACCAGGGCGCCGGTGACGGCGCTGCCGACCATCAGGGCCGGGATCACCCGCAGCGGGTCGGCGGCGGCGAAGGGGATCGCCCCCTCGGTGATGAACGACGCCCCCAGCAGCCAGGCCGCCTCGCCGGCCTGGCGCTCGGCCTTGGTGAACAGGTGCTTGCGGATGACGGTGGCCAGGGCCAGCCCCAGCGGCGGGGTCATGCCGGCGGCCATGACCGCGGCCATGATCTTGAGGTTGCCGCTGGCCAGGGCGGCCAGCCCGAAGGCGTAGGCCACCTTGTTGACCGGCCCGCCCATGTCGAAGGCCATCATCAGGCCGATGATGATGCCGAGGAGGATCGCGTTGCTGCCACCAAGGCCCTCCAGCCAGTTGGTCAGGCCCTCCTGGAGGGCGGCGATCGGCTGGCCGATCACGACCAGCATCAGCACGCCGACGATCAGGGTCGAGACCAGTGGGATGACCACCACCGGCATGATCCCGGCCACGCCGCGTGGCACCTTGACCCGCTTGATCCAGATGACGATCGCACCGGCGATCAGTCCGGCGGCCAGGCCGCCCAGGAACCCGGCGCCGATCTCGTTGGCCAGCAGGCCGCCGACGATGCCGGCGACCAGGGCCGGCCGGTCGCCCATGGCGTAGGCGATGAAGCCGGCCAGGATCGGGACCAGCATGGAGAAGGCGACCCCGCCGATCTTGAACAACAGCCCGGCGTACCCGGCCTGCACGATCAGGTTGGACAGGTCCTCGACGGCCGGGTACTCGACCCCCTCGAAGGTGCCGCCGTTGACCTTGTTGGCCACCTCGGGCCCGCCGAGCAGGAAGGCGACGGCGATCAGGATGCCGCCGGCGGCCACGAACGGGATCATGTAGCTGACCCCGGTCATCAGCCACTGGCGCAGCCGGGTGCCCAGCCCGGCACCCTGGTCGACCTTGGTCTCGGGCCGGTCGGCCGTCTCCATGGCGGCCGCCTCGCGGGCCTCGGCGGCCGCTCCGGCCACGACGCCGCCGGCGCCGCCGGTCCTTGCCGCGGCCTCGGCTTCACTGATGAGCCCGGCCGCGTCGTTGATGGCCCGCTTGACCGAGGTCTGGACCAGCGGCTTGCCCGCGAACCGCTCGCGGTTGCGGACCTCGACGTCGGCCGCGAACACGACCGCGTCGGCGCCGGCGATGTCGGCGTCGGCCACCGCCTCGGCCCCGGCCGCGCCCTGGGTCTCGACCTTGATCTCGTGCCCGGCTTCCTTGGCGGCCTGCTCGAGGGCCTCGGCCGCCATGTAGGTGTGGGCGATTCCTGTGGGGCAGGACGTCACGGCGACGATCTTCATTGCCCCAGCACCTCCTTCTTCACCAGGCTGACAACGTCCTCCGGGTCCCGGGCCTGGTGCAGCGACTCCCGGAAGGAGGCATGGATGAGCTTCCGGGCCAGCTTGGCCAGGATGCCCATGTGCTCGGCGCCGCCGCCCTCGGGGGCGGCGATCAGGAAGATGAGGTGGGCCGGCCCGTCGGCGGCGCCCCAGTCGATGCCCTGGGTGCTGCGCCCGAAGCCCAGGGTGGGCTCGGTCACGGCCACCGACCGGCAGTGCGGGATCCCGATGCCGCCCTCGATGCCGGTGGGCATCTGGGCCTCGCGGGCCCGCACGTCGGCCAGGAACTGGTCGAGGTCGGTGACCCGGCCGGCGGCCTGGAGCCGCTCGGCCAGCGACCTGGTCGCCTCGCCGCGCTCGGTCGCGGCCAGGTCGAGGTCGACGAGGTCAGGGGTGATGAGGTCCGCCATGGACGTCAGCTCCGTTCCTTGAGAGGGCGGTCGGGGTCGATGCGGTCGGCCAGGGTGACGGCACCGTGGTCGAGGTCGTCGGGGGTCGGCATGATGCTGCCGGGCAGGCTGGCCGCGGCCGCGCCCCAGGCCAGCGCCTCGGCCAGGGCGCCGGGCCCGCTGCCGCCGCCGGCCAGGAAGCCGGCCAGCATGGAGTCGCCGGCCCCGACGGCGCTGCGGGGCCGCTCGACGGTGGCCGAGCCGAAGGTGGCGCCGGTGGCGTCGACCAGCACCGCCCCGTCGGCCCCGAGGCTGGCCAGCACGGCCCCGACACCCCGGCTGCGCAGCTCCTCGGCCGCCTCGACCACGTCGCCGACGGTGAGCAGCTGGCGGCCGGTGGCCTCGGCCAGCTCCTCCCGGTTCGGCTTGATCAGGTCGGGGCCGGCCTCGAGGGCGGCCACCAGCGGGGCGCCGCTGGAGTCGATCGCCACCTTGACCGAGGCGCTGCCCAGCCGCTCGACCACGCGGGCGTAGAGGTCGATCGGGGCGCCCGGCGGGAGGCTGCCGGTGCAGGCCAGCCACTCGGCGTCGGCGGCGGCCTTGACCGTGGCCGCGGTCACGGCCTCGACCTCCTCGGCGCTGAGCCGCGGGCCGGGCTCGTTCAGCTTGGTCACGGTGCCGTCGGGCTCGACCACGCTGACGTTGGCCCTGACCGACCCGGCCACCGGGACCAGCACCACCGGGACCTGGAGGGGGGCCAGCAGGGCGGCCAGCTGGTCACCCTCCCAGCCGCCGGCCGGCAGCACCGCCGTGGTCTCGCGGCGGTTGGCGGCCAGGGCCCTGGACACGTTGACGCCCTTGCCCCCTGGGTCGACCCGGGTCGCCTTGGCCCGCAGCACCGCCCCCCGGTGCAGGGCGTCGACCTCGATGGTGCGGTCGACGCTCGGGTTGGGCGTGAGGGTCACGATCATGCGCGCACCACCGTGGGTCCGGCCGCCTCCAGCCGGGCGGCGACGTCATCGTCCAGTCCGGAGTCGGTGATCAGCATCTCCACCTCACGCAGGCCCCCAAACCTGGCGAAGTGGGTTGCCCCGACCTTGGTGTGGTCGGCCAGGACGACCACCCGCCGGGCGGCGACCAGCATGGCCTGCTTGACGGCCGCCTCGGCCGGGTCGGGGGTGGTCAGGCCCCGGTCCAGCGAGATGCCGTTGGTGCCGACGAAGGCGACGTCGACGTAGGTGTCGCCGAGCACCCGCAGGGCCCAGTCGTCGACCACCGCCTGGGTGCGGCCGCGGACCCGGCCGCCGACCATGCGGACGGTGAGGCCGGGCCGGACCGAGAGGGTCAGGGCGATCGGCAGGCTGTTGGTGACCACGATCAGGTCGCGGTTGGGCGGCATGACCTCGGCCAGGCGGGCGGTGGTGGTGCCGGCGTCGAGCAGCACCGAGCCCTCGACCGGCAGCTCGGACAGGGCGGCCTTGGCGATCCGCTCCTTCTCGGCCCGCCGGACCGCGTCCCGGGCGGCCAGCCCGGGCTCGAAGCCGAGCCGCTCGACCGGCATGGCCCCGCCGTGGACCCGCCGGAGCACGCCCTGGCGCTCCAGCGCGGTCAGGTCGCGCCGGACGGTCTCGGGCGTGACCGCGAGCTCGGCGGCCAGCTCGGCCACGTCCACCCGGCCGGCCTGGCGGGCCTGTTCGGCGATGCGCTGCTGGCGCTGCTCGGCGAACAATGTTGGCTCCTGTCCGTTTGTGCTTTGTTTTTCTTTATATAAGCCCGTTCATGTCCGATGTCAAGGATAAGTTGAACGATATAGGTGTAACCGAGCTAGTCCTCGCCGTCGAGTCAGACCGTGACCCACCAGCCGACCCCGGCGACCACGCCGAGCACGACCAGGGCCTCGGGCCAGCTCCGGGTCCGGAAGGCCAGCACCCCGAGGAAGACGGCCCGGCGGCGCCGGAACGGCCACCACAGCGGCACCCCGGCAACGGTCAGCCCGTCGGCCAGCACGTGCGACAGCGAGCCGGCGAGCACGGCCAGGGCGAGCAGCGGCCCGGCCGGCTCCCCGTTCAGCGCGGTGTTGCCGACGTAGGCGAGCACGGCCACGGCCAGGCACCAGACCAGCGAGTGGGTCGGCCCCCGGTGCCCGGGGGTGAGCCGGTGCCACCAGCGGGGCAGCATCCGCCCGACGGCCGCGTGGGGGTGGTCGATGTCGGGCAGCAGCCCGGCCAGCCCGGCCACGATCCCCCCGGCCACCATCGACGCCCCGGTGGCGTGGGCCACCGCCACCCCGGCGGCGGCCCCGATGACGGCGTGGCTGCGCTTCATCATGGCCGGCAGTCTCGGCCACGGGTGCGACAGCGGCCGGCCGGCGGCGTCAGCGGTGCTCGGGGTTCTCGAAGTCGACGCGGCAGCCGGCGTCCCACTCCGAGCGCTGGTTGCCATATGCCGGGATGCCGCCGGCCCGCTTCAGCATCGCCCCCAGGTGCATCAGGTTCCAGGTCGCGAAGGTGGTGTTGCGGTTGGTGAAGTCGTTCTC
>CALGFH010000410.1 GCA_937881255.1 uncultured Actinomycetes bacterium | reverse complement strand
GCCTGCGGCGGGATCATCGACGTGTTCGTCGAGCCCCTTCCCTGACCGTGGGCGACCGGAGAGGTTCGGGGAACCCCAGAGGGGTGCCCCGATGAACAAGGTGTCGTGGGAGCCGGTCCGCGACCTGGTCAAGGCTGACCGGCGGGGGGCGCTGGTCACCATCGTGGCCGGGCCCGGGCTGGGGGCGAAGCTGCTGGTCACCCCGGACGCGGTCGAGGGCTCTCTTGGCGACCCGGCGCTCGACGAGATGGCCACCCGGGTGGCCCGCGAGCTGCTCCCGGCCGAGGAGGCGGCCGTCCGCGAGATGGATGGCCGCGAGCTGTTCTTCGACGTGTTCGCGCCCCAGCCGCGGCTGCTGATCGTCGGGGCGGTCGACTTCGCCGCCGCCCTGGCCCGGCTGGCCCGCTTCACCGGCTTCAAGGTCAGCGTGATCGACGCCCGCGAGCGCTTCGCCACCACCGAGCGGATCCCCGACGCCGACGAGGTGGTGGTCGCCTGGCCCCAGGAGTACCTGGCCGCCAACCCGCCCGACGACGCCACCTACGCGGCCGTGCTCACCCACGAGCCCCGCTTCGACGACCCCACCCTCACCGCCCTGCTGCGCAGCCCGGTCGCCTACATCGGGGCCATGGGCAGCCGCCGGGCCCACGCCGAGCGCCTGGAGCGCCTGCGCGAGGCCGGGTTCGGGGAGGCCGACATCGCCCGCATCTCCGGCCCCATCGGCCTCGACATCGGGGCCACCTCGCCCGAGGAGACGGCCGTCTCGATCCTGGCCGAGGTGATCGCGGCCCGCCACGGCCGCCGCGGCGGCCCCCTGTCCGATCGCACCGCCCCCGTCCACTCCATCCGGGAGCGGGGCGAGCTGTAGTGGCCCCGGTCCTCGGGGTCGTGCTCGCCGCCGGCGGGTCGACCCGGATGGGCCGGCCCAAGCAGCTGGCCGAGCTGGACGGCCGGCCCCTGCTGGCCCACGTCCTGGCCGCCGTGGACGGCGCCCCGGTGGATCGCGTGCTGGTCGCCCTCGGAGGGGCCGCGGACGAGGTGCTGGACCGGGTCGAGCTGGGCCGGGCCGAGCCGCTGGTCGTCGAGGGCTGGGCCGCCGGGATGGGCCACGTCCTGGCCAGCGCCCTGGCCCGGGCCGGCGGCGACTGGGAGGCGGTGGTGGTCCTGCTCGGCGACCAGCCGCTGGTCCCGGGCCGCGCGGTGGCGCGGGTGGTCCAGGCCTGGCGGGCCGGGGCCGGCCCGATGGTCACCGCCACCTACGACGGCCGCCCCGGCCACCCCAAGCTGTTCGACCGCCGCCTCCTGCCCGACCTGCTCCGCCTGACCGGGGACACCGGCGCCCGCGACCTGCTCGCCGCCCACCCCGACCGGGTCCACCGGGTCGAGGTCGGCGACCTCGGCAGCGACGCCGACATCGACGTCGAGGCCGACCTGGAACGGGTCGGCAACCTGCTCACCAATGGGAGGGTCCCATGAGGATCGAGAACACGGTCGAGGTCGACGCCCCCCTGGACCGGGTCTGGGCCCTGGTCAACGACATCCCCCGGGTCGCGCCCTGCATGCCCGGGGCCGCCCTCACCGGCGTGCACGACGACACCTACGAGGGCACCGTGGCCGTCAAGCTCGGCCCCCTGCGCATGTCCTACAAGGGCAAGGTCGTGGTCGAGGGCGTCGACGAGGCCAACCACAGCGCCCGCCTCGCCGCCACCGGCAAGGACACCAAGGGCGCAGGCACCGCCCGGGCCAGCGTCGAGACCCGCCTCGAAGCCGTCGACCCCACCCGCACCCGCCTCCACGTCACCAGCGACGTCCAGCTCACCGGCAAGGTCGCCTCCTTCGGCCGCGGCGGCGCCATCAACGACGTCGCCACCCGCCTCTTCGGCCAGTTCGCCGACTGCCTCCGCGCCACCCTCGAGTCGGAGCCGGCCCCAGCGGGTCCGGCTGGAGGAGCTGGCGCCGGTGCCGGAGAGACCGGGGAACCAGTTTCAGCTGTGACCGGAGCAACGGACGGGGCCTCCGCCCCCGCCCCGGCCACGGAGGCTCCCGCCCCGGCCGCAGGGGCTCCCGCCCCGGCCGCGGGGGCCTCCCCCTCCGCCTCGGCTGATGCGGGCCCTCCGTCGGCAACAGTTGCCGCGGGCGACGGGACGACCACCGCCGGCGCCAGCGCCACCCCGGCTCCAGCCGCCACCACCCCCGGCGTCCCGGGCACCCCGCCCCCCCGGGCCGCCGAGGCCCTCGACGCCGGCAGCCTGGTCGGCACCGTGGTCAAGGGCCGCCTGGCAGCCCTGTTCCAGGCCATCGCCGGCTTCTTCCGCCGCCTCTTCGGCCGCCGCTCGACCAGCTGACCCGACGGCGGGCTCAGCTGTAGCGGGTCACGTACCCGCGGCGGCGGAACAGCCGCAGCATCCAGGCGACGAAGGCGAGCGCGGCCGCGGCCGCGACCAGGGTGCCGATGGCGGCCAGGGCGAGCTCGCCCCAGGGGACCGGGCCGCCGTCGATCAGCTCGCGGCCGGCGGCGAACGCGTGGGTGGTTGGCAGCAGGGCCGAGATCGGCTGGATGAAGGCGGGCAGGGCCTCGACCGGGTAGAAGACCCCGCCCAGGGGCATCACCACGAACATGATGCCCCAGGCCAGGGCCTCGGCTCCGTTGCCGAAGCGCAGGATCAGGCCGACCACGAACAGGGCGATCGCCCACCCGCCCAGAAGCAGGATGGCGATCACCGGCAGCAGGGCGAGCCCGAGGTCGGTGACGTCGAAGGCGTAGAGGGTGAACGCGGCCAGCGCGACCACGCCGACGCCCATGACCAGCTTGGCCAGCCCGAACAGGGCGATCCCGGCGACCAGCTCCAGCTCCCGGAGCGGCGTCACCATCAGGCTGAGCAGGTTGCGGGACCAGGTCTCCTCCATGAACCCGGTGGAGACGGCGATCTGGGCCTGGTAGACGACGTGCCAGAGCACGATCCCGGACAGCAGGTAGGCGACCCCGGCCTGGCCGGCCGAGTTCGGCCCGCCCTGGCTGACGAAGTACACCCCGAGGGAGCCGAACAGCACCGTGTCCACGATCGGCCACACCGTCACGTCGAACAGCCGGTGCGGGCTCCGGTACAGCACATAGGCGTGCCGCCGGGCCACCGCCCAGATCCGCAGCCACGCCGCCAGACCCCGCGGCACGTGGGCCGGCGCCTCGAACCGGTGCGCGGTCATGGGCGCAGCCCCTCGGTGTGCTCGCTGGCCTGGCGCTCGGAGGCCAGGTGGAGGAAGACCTCCTCGAGGTCGTCACGCCCGAACCGGGCGGCGACCTCGAGCGGCGGGCCGTCGGCGACCACCCGGCCGGCGGACAGGAACACGACCCGCTCCGCGATCCGCTCCACCTCGACCATGTTGTGGCTGGTGACCAGCAGGGCCGTGCCCCGCTCCTGGCACAGGGCGGCCAGGCCGGTGCGGACCCGCATGGCCACGTCGGGGTCGAGGCTGGCCGTCGGCTCGTCCAGGACCAGCAGCTCGGGGTCGTGCATGGTCGACTTGACGATGCCGACCAGGGTCTTCTGCCCGGAGGAGAGCTCGGTGCCCATGGCCTTGACCAGGTGCGGGATGCCGAAGCGCTCCAGGCCCCGAAGCGCCTGGGTCTCCGGCTCGGCCAGGCCGTAGAGCTGGCCGTACATGCGCAGGTACTCCCCGACCCGCAGCCGCTCGGGCAGGGGCAGGTAGCCGGCCGCGAAGCCGACGTGGGCCATGGCCGCGCTGCGGCCCCTGGGCAGCCGGTGGCCGGCGATCTCGACCGTGCCGCCGTCCGGCTCGACCACGCCGAGGCACATCAGCAGGGTGGTGGTCTTGCCGGCCCCGTTGGGCCCGAGCAGGGCGACCCGCTCGCCCCGGCGCACGGTCAGGTCGACGCCGTCCACGGCCCGGCCGCGGCGGTACGTCTTCTCGAGGCCGCGGGCGCGGAGGACGTCGCTCATGCCAGCCAGTCTCCCAGCCTCCCGGCACACCAGGCCACCGGATATCCCCAGCTTGTGCGGTGCCAACGGCCGGAGGAGGATGGCCGCATGAGCGAGGAGCTGGCCAGCCGCCACTGCGAGGCCTGCGAGCCGGGGACGCCGACGGTCGGCGAGGACCGGGCCGTCGAGCACGAGGCCCAGCTGGACCCGTCCTGGGCCAGGGACGGCACCCTGCGCCTGCGGCGGGAGCTGGAGTTCCCCAACTTCCGGGACGCCTTCGGCTTCGTCGCCCGCCTGGCCCTGCTGGCCGAGGCCGAGGGCCACCACCCCGACATCGAGCTCGGCTGGGGCCGGGTCGCGGTCACCCTGACCACCCACGCCGCCGGCGGCCTGACCGACAACGACTTCATCCTGGCCGCCAAGCTCGACCGGCTCTGACCCGCGCCCTCAGGCGTAGCTGCCGCGCAGCACCGTCCGGTCCGAGCGCGACGGGTCGCCGTCGGCCGGCTCCAGGGTGACGTCGATGGCCCGGTACCTGGCCGCGACCTCGGCGGGCAGGCTCCAGACGCCCTCGCCGTCGGGGGCGAGCACGCCCACCGGGAGCTCCTGGCCGCCGTCGCCGACCAGCCAGACCTCGTAGTGGGCGCCGGCCGGGGGCCGGGGCAGGCCCTGGGCGGTCATGGTCATGATCTGGTCGTCGCCGGCACCGCGCATGCGGGCCTCGGCGGTGGCCCCGCCGGCGGCCGGGGCGCCGAGGGCGACCGTCTGGCCCCGGCCGGCGTCGCGGTCGCGGCCGATGGTGAAGGCGCCGACGCCGAGCAGCAGGGCGACCAGGACGGCGGCCGCCCCCAGCAGCCAGCGCGACCGCTGCTGGGGGGGGTGGGTCGGGCCGACGGCAGGCAGCCGCAGCGGCGGGAGATCGGAGGCCTGCACAAACGGGAGCCGGGAGATGTCGCGCAGGGCCGAGGAGGCGACGGCCACCGCGGCCAGGTCGCGGCGGCACGGGTCGCAGCCGGCCAGGTGCCGGTCGACGGCCACGGCGGAGGCCGGCGGCAGCTCGCCCAGGAGCAGGCCGGGCAGGTCGTCCTGGGGATGCCGCGCGGTCACGGCTCAGCCCGTCGTGCCGAGGTGGTCGGCCAGGCGGCGCAGGCCGCGGAAGGTCCGGGCCTTGACCGTGCCCAGCGGCACCCCGAGCCGGTCGGAGATCTCGGTCTGGGTGAGGTCGCCGAAGTAGGCCAGGGTGAGGACCTCGCGCTGCTCCTTGGGCAGGTGCTCGAGGGCGGCCCGGACCTCGCTGGCCCGGGCGTAGCGTTCGGCCAGCTCCCGGCCGTCGTCACCGGCGATGTCGCGCAGCTCGTCGATGGGCACGACGTTCGCATGCCTGCGGCGGAGCAGGTCGATCGCCCGCTTGCGGGCGATCCCGAGCACCCACGCCTCGAGGCTGCGCGTGGGATCGTAGCGATCCCGGTTCCGCCAGACCTCGTAGAACACACGCTGCAGCACATCCTCGGCGTCGTCGCGGGGAACGAAGCGGCGCAGGTAGCCCAGCACCATGGGGCCGAGGGCGGCATAGCACTCGTTGATCGCCCCCTCCTCGCCGGCGGCGAGGCGGTACCCCAGGTTCGAGCTGGCGCCCTGCTCCACTCCGTTCCTTCCTCTGCTTTCGCTCCAAGTGCGCTGATGGTTTCGTCAGGATCGGGTGATCGTCTCCAGATGCTCGGCGATGGCCCGGACCAGTCGCCGGTCGCCGGACACGAACCCGGTGAAGGTCCGGGAGCCGTCGCTGACCCCGGCCCGGCCGAAGCGCTCCGGCTCGGACGTCTCGAAGCCGACGAACGCGATCGGCTCCGGCTGCTCGGCCACCAGCAGCCACTGGTTCTGCAGGGCGGCCTGGTCCTCGGGAAGCGGCACCCAGTCCAGGCCGGGCAGGTGCCCCGGCTCCCCGATGCCGAAGGCGATCACCCTGACCCCGGCCGCGACCAGGCCGCGGTAGGTCCCGGCCTCGCCGTCGAGCTTCTCGGCCCGCTGGAAGCCGACGAACAAGGTGGTGTCGGCGCCGCGGACGGCGGCCTCGATCTCGCGGGTCGCGGCCAGCATGTCGCGGGCGTGGTACAGGAACCGGGTGCCGGTGAGCGGGCCGCCGCCCAGCTCCCCCTGGGCGCGCCGGAGCAGGTCGAGCACACCGGCCCGCCGGCCCGCCTCGCTGTCGCCGTCTCCCAGACGGTGCCAGTCCATGCCACCCACCTCGATCACCCTGCCTGACGGCGCCATGATGGCGACAAACCGCGGCCGGGCGCGAACCGGCCCGACCGGGTCGGCGACTTGGGCGGTACGCCCAATCGCCAGAAGCGGGAGAATGGTCGGAGATCGCCGACACGAGGGATGCGAAATGCCCCGAGGCGCACGCGGCGCCGTCCTGGCCGGGCTGGTCCTGTGCCTGCTGGCCGCCCTGGCCGGGCCGGCCTGGGCCGGACCGTGGGTCGACCGCGCGGCCGGGAACCTCCGCGACGACCCGCTGTACGTGAACCCGTCGGCCAGGCCGACCCTGTCGCTGCCCGAGCAGGAGCAGATCCGGGCCCGGCTGGCCCTGGTCGGGACGCCGGTGTTCGTGGCCATCCTGCCCGGCCAGGCGCTCGGCGAGGCCGGCGGCGACGCCAACCGGCTGGCCGGCCTGGTCGCGGCCTCGGTCGGCCGCCCGGGCACCTACCTGGTGGTGGCCGGGGGCGAGGAGGGGGCCGGCAGCAACACCCTGGCCCAGGGCCAGGCGGCCAACCGGGCCAGGGTCGCCTTCCGGCGACACCCGCAGCTGGCCACGGCCACGATGGACTTCATCTCCCGGGTCGAGGACGCCGCCGGGACCCCGCCGGCGACCGCCCCGCCGCCCGAGCCGCCCCCCGGCCAGGAGGACTCCGACGGCAACACCGTGCTGTTGGTGCTGCTGGCCGTGGCCGGCGTGGTCGCCCTCTCGGTCCTGCTCGCCCTGTTCCGGGACAGCCGCTCGGAGCGCCGGAGCATCCGCGGCGCGACCCAGTTCGGCGAGGCCAGGGCGGCCGCCCAGGACGACCTGGAGGCGCTGGCCGACGACCTGCGCAACCTCAACGTCGACCTGCAGGCCGAGGAGGCCGGCAACCGCCAGGCGGTCGACCAGTACACCAGGGCGTACGAGTACCTGGAGCGGGCCGAGCAGGCGTTCGAGCAGGCCAGCTCCCCGGCCGACCTGGCCCCGGTGAGCAGCGCGGTCGAGTCGGGCCGGTACTCGATGGCCGCGGCCAGGGCCCTGTTCGAGCGGCGCGACCCGCCGAAGCGGCGACCGCCGTGCTTCTTCGACACCCGCCACGGGCCGTCGGCCAACGACATCGGCTGGGAGCCGCCCCACGGCCCGCCCCGGCCGGTGCCGGCCTGCGCGGCCTGCATGCGCCAGATCGCGGCCGGGGTCCAGCCCCAGCCGCGCCGGGTCCGGGCCGGGCTGCGCCGGGTGCCCTTCTACGAGGCGCCACCGCATTTCGAATCGTGGTTCGGGGGGTATTTCGGGGGGGCGGCGGCCGACCTGGTCGCCGGGTTCCCGCTGGGCAAGGCCCTCGACGACGGGTTCGTGGGGGGCCGCAACAGCTCCGGCGGGGGGTACGGCTACCTGCCCGTCTCCTACGCCGACACGGGCGTACTCGACAGCGGTGGTGCTATCACGGGAGAACGGGAGTCGGACAGCGGCACCATCACCATCCAGGAGGACCCCGATGAGGACCAGTCGGCCGGCGCACGGTAACCGGCCAGCAGCCCGGCGGGCGCGACGCGCCACCCGGCTGACCGTTCCAGTCATCGCTGCGCTTGCCTTACTCGCCCTAGTTGCCGGACCGGCGGCAGCCACGGTGGAGGAGGTCGCTGAGAAGCTTCGCCAGAACCGGGTGTACCGGGACCCGAAGGCGGAGATGGAGGTCTCGACCGACCGGCTCCTGGAGAAGGTCAACGACGCCGGCACTCCCATCTACATCGCCATCCTGCCCACCGCCGCCCGCAGCGAGACCGACAACAGCTACGAGAAGCTGGCCGTCGACGTCGCCCGCGCCGTGGATCTGCCCGGGACCTACATGGTCATCTCCGGACGCGAGTACGGGGCCGGCAACGTCGGCGACACGCTTCCCGACGGCCGCGCCACCGCGCTGGCCGAGCAGGCGATCAACGACAACCCGGACGACCCGACCGCGGCCCTGCTCCAGTGGGTCGACGGGGTCTCGGCGGCGGCCCGGGGCGAACCCGCCGCCCAGACCAGCGGTGGCGGCGGCGGGGGCGCCGGCGGGAGCATCGCCACGGTCGCGGTCCTCGCCGTCCTGCTGGTCGGTGGGGGCGCGCTGATCTTCGGGGCCAGGCGGCGCCGGAGGGAACGGGAGGCCGAGCGGCAGCGGGAGCTGGAGGAGGTCAAGTCGGTCGCCAACGA
>CALGFH010000409.1 GCA_937881255.1 uncultured Actinomycetes bacterium | reverse complement strand
CGCTTACACCCGGGCCCGGCGGCGGGCGGCCAGGTGGGCGACGGCGGCGCCGGCCAGCTCGACCAGCATCATCCAGAGGCGGGAGAGGAGGGCGACGACCAGGGCCGGACCGGCCGGGAGGACGGGGGCGAGGGCGACCACCAGCACGCCCTCGCGGATCCCAAGGCCGGCCGGGGTGAGGAGGGCGAGGAAGCCGGCGGCGTAGGCGGCGGCGTAGGCGGCCACGACCAGGGGGACGTCGGCCGCGGCGAGCGGGTACATGCTGGCCACCAGGGTCGCGAAGGCCAGGCCGGTGACCGCCCAGTAGACGGCGTAGCCGACGACCAGCAGGGCCACCGTGGCCGGCGATGGGGTCAGGTCGGCGGGGTCGAGGTCGGGGAGGCGGCGGCGGGCCAGGGCGAGGAGCTGGCGGCGGAACAGCGCCGCCAGCGCCGCCGCGACCGCGACCACGACCGCGCCCAGCAGGGCCGGGCGGCCGAGGCGGGCCCGCTCGGCCAGCAGGACGGGCAGGCCGGCCAGGAGGGCGACCCCGACCGAGAGGACCTGGGTGAGGGCCATCACGGCCAGGGTGGTGCGGCGGGCCACGCCCTCGCGGCGGGCCAGCTCGACCGCGCCGACGTAGCTCCAGACGTTGCCCGGGACATAGCGGGCCAGGTTGGACAGGAACCAGATCCGGGCCCCGGCGGCCAGCCGCGTCCCGGCGGCCCGGCCCAGGGCCAGGCCCCAGAGGCAGGCCACCAATCCATAGGAAAGCGCCAGCAGCGCCGTCGCCGCCGCGAAAAGCCCCGGCTCCAGCCGCCATTTCAACGAAATGACGTCGTTCCAGCGCGCGGCCAGCGTGGCCACGAAAAAGCCCGCGACCACGGCCAGCACCGCGACCGTCAGCCAGCGTGAGCGCCTCGGAGCGCTGGGAGGAACGGAATCAGCATCCACTGGCGCGCATCCTAGCGGCGCCGAGTGTTTGCCTGCCCCGACTTTTTCGATTACCGTCATGGCGCCCCGGCACACCTTTTTCGCATCGAGGAGGAATCCGCCCTGATGGCAGTCAAGGTCGTCCATGTGTCGGACATTTCCGGCAAGGAGGCCGACGAGCAGTCGTTGGGACAGCTCGTGGTCCACGAGCACCCCGAGTACGCCGACCTGCCGGTGACGCTCGAGGTGCTTCCCGAGGAGATCGAGTCGCTCCAGGGCGCAAGCCGCTTCGTCACCGTCGAGTGGATCGCCCCCGGCGCCCGCCGGGGCGAGCGGATGGTGGTCAGCCTGGACGACTTCAACCTGCTGGCCGGGGCGGGCGTGATGGAGTCGGCCGTCCAGGACGCGCTGATCGCCAAGCACCGCAGCCGGCCCCGCTCCAGCGGCGCCGCCGGCGGGGGCGGGTCGGCGCCGGGCGGCCGCTCGGGCCGGGGCAAGGTCAACTACGCCACCCTGGAGCACGCCGGCGAGCCCCACCGGGGCCGCATCACCGAGGCCGAGAAGGAGCTCGTCCGCAAGAACCTCGACCAGGTGAACAAGCGCCTGCGCGACGCCGGGCAGCGCGAGATCGACCCAAGCGACCAGGCGATGCGCGACCGCTACGGCCTGGAATAGCGCGGCGGCACCCTCGCAATTCCCTGCAACCGGTCGCCGGGGCGGCCCGAAGTACGGGTCGTGCCCAGCCCCACGTTGCAGGAGGTCGTAGTGGCAAGACTCCGCGTCCTGGTCGGCGCGATCCTGGCCGCCTCCCTGGTCCTGGCCTTCGCGGCCCCGGCCTCGGCCGACGGCGGCCGGACCGCCAAGGTCCGCGCGTTCCACAACAGCCCCGACACCCCGGCGGTCGACATCTACGTCAACGGCGCCAAGACGCTGTCGGACGTGACCTACGGCACCCTCAGCGACTACCTCGAGGTGCCCAGGGGGACCTACAACGTCCAGGTCAAGGTGGCCCCGTCCACCGGGAGCGACCCGGCCGCCCTCGAGGCCGACGTGCGCCTCGGCCGGCGCCCGGTCACCATCGCCGCCATCGGCTCGCTGACCGGCGACGGCGGCGCCCTGCAGCTCAAGGTGCTGCGGGACCGCGACACCGTCTCCCGCCACCTGACCCGCCTGCGGGTCGCCCACACCAGCCCCGACGCCCCGGCCGTGGACGTCCAGGCCAAGCTGGCCGGCCGCTGGGTCCGGGTCGTCCGCGGCCTGGAGTTCGGCGAGGCCACCGGCTACCTGCTGGCCCCGGCCGGCAAGTACCGGCTGCGGATCGTCGCCGCCGGGACCAGCACCGTGGTCAAGGATCTCGGCAAGGTCCGGCTCAAGGGCAGCACTTCGTCCACCGCGTGGGCGGTCGGCTTCCTGACCCCCAAGGGTGACTACCCTGGCTTCGACGTGTTCGTCTCGGTGGACGGCTGAGCGAGGGCGATGGAGTCGGTCTGGGACTACCCGCGGCCGCCGAGGGTCGAGCCCTCGGCGGCCCGCGTGGTCGTCGAGCTGGACGGGCAGGTGCTGGCCGACACCCGGCGCAGCCTCCGGGTGCTGGAGCGAAGCCACCCGCCCGTCTTCTACATCCCGGCGGCCGACGTCCGGGTCGAGCGGCTGCGCCCCTCGGCCCGGCGGGCCACCGTCTGCGAGTTCAAGGGGGCGGCCAGGTACTACGATGCCGGTGACCACCCGGCGGTCGCCTGGTCCTATGCGTCGCCCAGCCCCGGGTATGCGGCCATCGCCGGCTGCTACGCCTTCTACCCGGGCCGGGTCGACCGCGCGACCGTCGACGGCGAGCAGGTCGTGGCCCAGCCGGGCGACTTCTACGGCGGCTGGATCACCTCGGCGGTGACCGGGCCGTTCAAGGGCGGGCCGGGGACGACGGGCTGGTGACGGGACGGAGGTGAGCGGCTGGTGCCGGTGCTGGTCGGGACCTCAGGCTGGCAGTACCGGGACTGGCGGGGCCGCCTCTACCCCGGCAAGCTGGCCCAGGCCCGCTGGCTGGAGCACTACGCCGACCGGTTCGCCACCGTCGAGTCCAACAACGCCTTCTACCGGCTGCCCGAGCCGGGCACCTTCGCCGCCTGGGCCGAGCGGACCCCGCCCGGGTTCGTGATGGCCGTCAAGGCCAGCCGCTACCTGACCCACATCAAGCGCCTGCGCGACCCCGAGGAGCCGGTCGGCCGCCTGATGGACCACGCCCGGCACCTGGGCGGCAAGCTCGGCCCGGTGCTGCTCCAGCTCCCCCCGACCCTCAAGGCCGACCCGGCCGCCCTCGACCGCACCCTGCGGGCGTTCCCGGCCGGGACCCGGGTCGCGGTCGAGCCCCGCCACGACAGCTGGTGGACCGACCAGGTCCGCGACCTGCTGGGCGAGCACGGCGCCGCCCTGTGCCTGGCCGACAGCCCGCACCGCTTCACCCCCGTCTGGCGGACCGCCGACTGGACGTACCTGCGCCTGCACGAGGGCACGGCCGACCCGCGGCCCTGCTACGACCGCCCGGCCCTGGCCGCCTGGGCGGGCCGGCTGGCCGCGCTGGTCGGCCCCGAGGCCGACGCCTACGTCTACTTCAACAACGACCCCGGCGGCTGCGCGGTCCGCGACGCCGTCTGGTTCGCCGAGGAGGCGTCGCGGGCCGGCCTCCACCCGACCCGGGTCCCGGGCCCGGGCGAGGCGCCGGTGGGCTAGCCGGGACCGGGCGGGCCGGCGCCGGCCCCGGACCGGGCGGCCTCGATGGCGCCGGTGGTGATCACCGGGGCGGCGACCAGGGCGGCCACGGCCAGGACGGCCGCGCCACCCAGGAACGGCGCCCGCAGCCCCAGGGAGCGGGCGACCAGGCCGCCGAGCAGCGCCCCGATGGGGATGGAGCCGAAGCCGATCAGGCGGATGGCCCCGACCACCCGGCCCATCAGCCGGTCGGGCACGATCTCCTGGCGCAGCGACAGCAGGGTCACGTTCCAGACCCCCCACACCGCCCCGGTGGCGGCATAGGCGGCCGCGGCCAGCCACGGGCTGGTGGCCAGCCCGAAGCAGGCCATGACGACCGCCCCGACCAGGACCCCACCGACGATCAGGGGCCCCGGCGGCACGCGCTGGCCGACCCGGGCCGCGAGCAGGCTGCCCGGCACCCCGCCGACGGCCACCGCGGCCAGCAGCAGGCCGTAGCCGCGGCTGCCCAGGCCGAGCTCGTCGGTGGCGAACAGGACCAGCACGGCCTCGCCGGCCATGAAGGCCAGGTTGCTGGCGCTGACCAGCAGCACGGCGGCCCGCAGCAGGCGGTGGCCGAACAGGAAGCGCAGGCCCTCGGCGATCTCGGCCCGCAGGCTGGGCACGGACGGCGGGTCGGTGGCCGCCCCCTCGGCCCGGAACCGGCCCCGGATGGACGCCACCAGGCCGGCGCTGACCCCGAAGGAGGCGGCGTCGGCCAGGAACGGCAGCCAGGCGGCCAGGGCGAAGGCGGCGCTGCCGGCCGGCGGCCCGGCCAGCTGCTGGCCGACGGTGAGGGAGGCGACCAGCTGGCCGTTGGCCCGCTCCAGGCGGCGCGGGTCGCGGCCGACCACGGCCACCACCATGGCCTGGGCGGCGTTCTCGAACAGGGTCTGGCCGGCCCCGACCAGGAAGCCGGCCACCGCCAGCAGCGGGATGCTGGCCCAGCCGGCGAGCACGGCCACGGTCAGGGCCCCGACGACCAGCGCCCGGGAGGCGTCCACGGCCGTCATGACCCGGCGCCGGTCCAGGCGGTCGACCAGCGCCCCGGCGGGCAGGGCGAACAGCAGCCAGGGGAGCCAGCCGGCGAAGGTGACCACCGACACGGCCAGCGGGTCGCGGGTCAGCTCGGCCGCCAGCAGCGGCAGGGCGGCCAGGTACATGCCGTCGCCGAGGGCGGAGACGGCCGACGCCGTCCACAGCCTGCGGTACGGCGTGCCCAGCCCGCTCAGCGGCGGCGGAGGTACTCGGCCCGGACCTGTTCCATCTCCGTCTGGAACTCGGCCACGACGGCCGCGGTGCCGTCGGGGTAGGCGGCCGCCTCGGCCAGGAACTGGGCGCCCTTCTCGGACTCGGACGCCTCGGCCAGCACCTCGGGGTCGACCCGGATGGGGGCGCCGGTCAGCAGGGACAGGTTGAGCAGGTCACTCGGGCGGGCGTCGATCTCCCGGGTCCCGGCCGGCCCCTCGACCACGGCCACGCCGTAGAAGGTGCCGTCCTCCAGCCGGGTGATCCTGGCCTCGGTCAGCCGGCCGCCGGTCGCCTCCAGCAGCGAGGTCATGAAGTGGTAGGCCATCGGCCGGGCGAGCTCGGTCCCCTCGAGAGCGAAGGCGACCTGGAGCCCCTCGAACGCGCCCACCCAGATGCACAGGCGCCGCTCCCCCGCCTCCTCGGTGAGCAGGATGGCCGTCTTCTCGGGCCGCTCGGCCTCCCCCGGCTGCCGCCGCACCTCGGTCACCCGCATGGTCACCGGCCCGGTCGTCGTCGCCGCCATGTCGTCCTCCTTCCACCAGGCCGCCAGCTCCTCGCGGAGGGCGGCTCTGCCCTTGTGCAGCCGGGTCTTGACCGCGCCGACGCCGATCCCCAGCGCCGCCGCCACCTCCCGGTGGGCCATCCCCACCAGGTAGAACAGGACGACCGCGGCCCGCTGGCCGGCCGGGAGCCGCCCCACCGCCCGGCGCACCCGCCAGGCCGCCTCCGCCGCCTCGGCCACCGCCGCCGGCTCGTCGGGCACCGGGTCGGGCCCGGCCCGCCCCCCGGTGAGCGCGGCCAGCGACCACTCCTCACGCGCCTGGTCGCGCCGCCACCGCCGGCAGACGTTGAGCCCGATCCCCCCCAGCCAGGCCCCGAACCGCTCCGGCCGCTCCAGCCGGTCCAGCCCGACCATCGCCTGCAGCACCGCCTCCTGCGCGGCATCCTCGGCCAGCCCCCGGTCCCCCAGCACCCGCAGGCACAACGCCACCAGCATCCCCCGGTGCCTCCCCACCAGCACCGCGAACGCCCCCCGATCCCCCTCCCGGGCCAACCGCACCAACGCCGCGTCGTCCATCACCCGGTAGTCGCCGGCAGGCCGCCCCGGGTTACCCGAGGCCGAGGGAGCGGGCGATGAGGATGCGCATGATCTCGCTGGTGCCTTCGCCGATCTCGAGGACCTTGGCGTCGCGGTAGAAGCGGGCCACGGGGAACTCCTCCATGAAGCCGTAGCCGCCGTGGACCTGGACGGCGTCGCGGGCCGAGGTGACGGCGGCCTCGGAGGCGTACAGCTTGGCGATGGCGGCCTCGCGGCCGAAGGGCTGGCCGGCGTCGAGCTTGGCCGCGGCCTGCTGCCAGGCCAGGCGGGCGGTGTGGGCCCTGACCTCCATGTCGGCGATCTTGAAGGCGACCGCCTGGAAGGCGGCGATCGGCTGGCCGAAGGCCTCGCGCTCGCGGGCGTAGCGGGTGCACTCGTCGACGCAGCCCTGGCAGAGGCCGGTGGCCAGGGCGGCCACGGCGACGCGGCCCTCCTCCAGGGTGCGGAGGAAGTTGGCCAGGCCGGCGCCGCGCTCGCCCAGGGTGTTGGCCACCGGGACCCGGCAGGACTCGAAGATCAGCTCGCGGGTGTCGGAGGCGTGCCAGCCGACCTTGGCGTAGCTGCGGCCGACCCGGTACCCGGGGGTGCCGGTGGGCACGATGATGTTGGTGATCTCGTGGCGGCCGTCGGGCCGCTGCCCGGTCACGGCGGCCACGGTGACCAGGCCGGAGCGGTCGAGGCCGGCGTTGGTGATGAGCGCCTTGGTGCCGTCGATCACCCACTCGTCGCCGTCAAGGGTGGCCCTGGTGGCCAGGGCGCCGGCGTCCGACCCGCCGGCCGGCTCGGTGAGCCCGAAGGCCCCGAGCTGCTCGCCGGCGGCCAGGGGGCGCAGCCACCGCTGGTGCTGCTCGGCGCTGCCGTAGCGCCAGATCGGCATCGCCCCCAGCCCGACCGCCGCCTCCAGGGTGATGGCGACCGACGAGTCGACCCGGGCCAGCTCCTCGATGGCCAGGCAGAGGGTGGTGTAGTCGGCGCCCATGCCGCCGACCTCCTCGGGGAACGGCAGCCCGAACAGGCCCATGGCGGCCATCTGGTCGAGCACCACCGGGTCGAGCGCCCCGGCCCGGTCCATCGCCTCGGCCCGGGGCCCCACCACCTCTTCGGCGAAGGCCCGGACGATCTTGCGGAACTCTTCCTGCTCTGGGGTCAGCTCGAGGTCCATCGGCACTCCCTCGTGGGATGGAACGGCCAGGGTCGGGGCGCCTCGTGGGCGACCCGGCCATGCTAACCGCCGTTCCCCTCCCGGGGGTCGTACTCGAGGGCGAGCAGGGCCAGGTCGTCGTCGTGGCGGCCGCCGGCGTGGCGGTCGACCAGCTCGACCAGCCCGTCGAGGGCGGCGGTGATGGAGTCGGCGGCGGCCGCCCGCTCGAACACCGAGCGGTCGAGGAACTCGCCGGCGGCGTTGCGGGCCTCGACCAGGCCGTCGGTGTAGCAGACCAGGCGGTCGCCGGGGCGCAGCTGGCCCTGGCTCTCGTTGGCCAGGGTGCCGAGGCCAAGGGGGGCGGCCACCTGGACCAGGCGGGGCCCGGCGCCGAGCGGGGCCGGGTGGCCGGCCGAGGCGAGCACGATGCGGCCGTCGGGGTGGAGCCGCCCGGCCAGGGCGGTCACGAAGTCCTCGTCGCCGCCCTCGCGGGCGACCAGCCGGTCGAGGCGGTTGAGGATGCGGGCCGGGCCGGCCCCCTCGCCGGCCAGGCTGCGGAAGGCGCCCTTGAGCACGGCGGCCAGCGAGCTCGCCTCCAGGCCCTTGCCGCGGGCGTCGGCCAGGATGAAGGCCAGGCCCTGCTCGTCCAGCTCGACCACGTCGTAGAAGTCGCCGCCGATCTGGGCCAGGCCGCTGGCCGACTGGTACCTGACCCCGACCCGGAACCCGGCCACCCAGGCCGGCGGGGTGGTCAGCAGCAGGGCCTGGACCTGCTCCAGGACCTCGGTCTGGGCCCGCACCCGCTCGGACCCGGAGATGGCCCGGGCGCCGAGGCTGGCGAAGCTCTCGGACGCCTCCAGGGCCTGGGCCGACAGCTTGGGGTCGCGCTTCCAGGCGAGCACGATGGTGCCGAGCTGCTCGCCGGCCCGGTCGAGCAGCGGCAGCCAGAGCAGGTTGCTGAGGCCGCGGGCCTCCAGCATCGGCGCCTCCGGCTCGGTCGAGGCGCGCACCCCGACCCGCCGGGTCACGGTCATGAAGGCGGACGGGTAGCTCGCCCTTGGCAGCCGCAGGGGCATCGCCGGCACCTCGGGGTCGCGGGCCTGGCCGACGGTCACCATCTGCTCGCCCTGGCGGCGGTAGACGGCGGCCGCGTTGGCCGCGAACAGCGTCCGGGCCGAGCGGGCGAGCAGGTCGTAGGCCTCCTCCGGCTCCAGGCCGGCGGCCAGCGACCCGGCCATCCGGATGGTGTCGGCGGCCCGCTCCAGGGCCGACTGCTCGCGCTGGGAGGCGCCCCAGTTGACCAGGGCGAACAGTGTGGCCAGGGCGATCAGGAGCAGCCGGATGAACAGCTGGCCGCCGACCAGCTTGCCGGTCCAGATCCCGAGGGCGCAGGCGACGACCAGGGTGACCAGGCCGACGGCGATGACCTGGCTGCGCCTGGTCGACAGCCGGCTGGCCAGCAGCGGGGCCAGGACCAGGAAGCCGCCGACGATCACCCCGCTGGCCAGCAGCTCGACCAGCGACACGACGGCGATCAGCAGATAGGGGAGCAGCCAGCCGCGGGTCGCCGCGACCACCCGGGTGCCGGCCGTGACCGGCCTGGCCGCCTCCTGCACGTGCGCTCCTCCCGCCTGGCGTTGCCCGACGGAGCCTGAACGATCCAGCGGCCGACGACAAGACGAAGCTTGCTCTAGGATGACCGCTCTGACCGATCCCGACGAAAGGCGACCTTGGCATGCGAACGCTGGTCACGGGCGGTTCCGGCTTCATCGGCTCGGCGGTGGTCGACCGCCTGGTCGCGGACGGGCACCAGGTGACGGTGGTCGACGACCTGTCGACCGGGCGGCGGGAGAACCTGGCCGACGCGCTCGCCTCCGGGCGGGTCGAGCTGGCCGAGGTCGACCTGGCCGGCCCGGAGCTGGCCGGGGTCGTGGCCGGGGCGCGGCCCGAGGTCGTCTACCACCTGGCCGCCCAGATCGACGTCCGCCGCAGCGTCAGCGACCCGCTGCACGACGCCCGGGTCAACGTGCTCGGCACCATCGCCCTGGCCAAGGCGGCCCTGGAGGCCGGCTGCCGGCGGCTGGTCTTCGCCAGCTCCGGGGGGACGGTGTACGGCGAGCCCGACCCGTCGGCCCTGCCGATCGACGAGCGCTACCCGCCGCGGGTCACCAACCCCTACGGGGTGTCCAAGCGCTCGGCCGAGGACTACCTGGCCAGCTTCGCCGAGCTGCACGGGCTGGAGCCGGTCAGCCTGCGGCTGGGCAACGTCTACGGGCCCCGGCAGGACCCCCACGGCGAGGCCGGGGTGGTGGCCATCTTCTGCAACCGGCTGCTGGCCGACGAGCCGGTGACGATCTTCGGCGACGGCCGACAGACCCGCGACTACGTGTTCGTGGACGACGTGGTCGACGCGTTCGTGGCCGGGGGCGAGCACCCGGACGCGCCCGGGGCCCGGGTCAACATCGGCACCGGGGTCGAGACCTCGGTGCTGGAGCTGTACGACGCCCTGCGGGGGGTCGCCGGGTTCGGGGCCGAGCCGGAGTTCGCCCCGGCCCGGCCGGGCGAGCTGGCCCGCATCGCCCTGGACTGCGGCGAGGCCGGGCGGGTCCTCGGCTGGGCGCCCAAGGCCGACCTGGCCGACGGGCTGGCCCGCACCTGGGCCTGGGCGTTCCAGGCGGTCAACGCCGGCAGCGTCGGCGGATGACGGTTCCATGACCCTGGTCCGGGTCGAGGTGGACGGGCGGGTGGCCACCGTGACCCTTGACCGGCCGGAGGCGCTGAACGCGATCTCGACCGAGCTGGCCGTGGCGCTGGCCGAGGCGGTCGAGCCGCTGGCCACCGACCCGGGGGTCCGGGCGGTGGTGCTGACCGGGGCCGGGGAGCGGGCCTTCTGCGTCGGGGCCGACCTCAAGCAGCGGGCCGGCTTCGACGACCACGGCTGGTTCGTGCAGCGGGAGGCGTTCCGGCGCGGGTTCGCGGCCGTCCGGCGCTGCCCGCTGCCGACGGTGGCGGCCGTTCGCGGCTTCGCCCTGGGCGGCGGCACCGAGCTGGCCCTGGCCTGCGACCTGGTGGTGGCGGCCACCGACGCCACCTTCGGGCTCCCCGAGGTCCGCCTCGGCCTGGTCCCGGCCGGTGGCGGCACCCAGCTGCTGGTCCGCCGGGTCGGCCGCTCGGCGGCCAGGGACCTGGTGCTGACCGGCCGCCGGGTCGGGGCCGAGGAGGCCAGGCGGCTCGGCCTGGCCGACCGGGTCGTGCCCCGGGCCGAGGTGCTGGCCACGGCCACCGCCCTGGCGGCCGAGATCGCCGGCAACGCCCCCACCGCCGTCCGGATGGCCAAGTGGGCCCTCGAGGTGGGCGGCGACCTGCCGGTGGAGGCGGCCATGGAGGTCGAGGACCAGGCCTGGCGCCGGGCCGTCGAGTCCGACGACCGCCGCGAGGGCATCGCCGCCTGGGTGGAGAAGCGCGACCCCGACTTCGGTTAGGCGTCGCTGCGGGCCCGCTCGTCGGCCAGGTCGAGCTCGAACCAGACCGTCCAGCCGTCCGGGGTGCCGGCGACGCCCCAGCGGTCCGAGAGGGCGTCGAACAGGTCGAGCCCGCGGCCGGTCATCGACTCCAGGTGGTGGACCCGGCGATGGGGGCCGGTCGGCCCGCCGCCGTCGTGGACCTCGACCCGGAGCAGATGGTCGGAGATCAGGTACTGGACCGCGAAGGTGCCGCCGTTCCCGGAGGCGGAGTGGAGCACGGCGTTGGTCGCCGCCTCACTGACCAGCAGCCGGCTGACGTCGCGGGCGGGACCGCCACCGTGGATGGCGGAAGCGACGAAACGACGGGCCGCCGCCACCTGGTCGGCGTCCCCGCTGAACTCGCGACGTCCCTGCGCCTCCAACATCCCCGCTTCCGACGACCGGATGAGAACCTCCTATGGCCCGCCGGCCTTCACCTCGACGACAACCTGCCCAGCGGCGACCGGCCCACCAACCGCGCATCTTACCCCCACCACCGACCCGTCAAACGGTGCAAGCAGCGGCGTCTCCATCTTCATGGCCTCGACCACGGCCAGCGGCTCCCCCTGGGCGACGCGCTGGCCGGCGGCCACGTGCACCTTGGCCAGGGTCCCGGCCAGGGGCGAGACGACCAGCCCGCCGCCCCCGGGGCCGCCGCCGGGGCCGCGGGGCCGGTGCCGGTAGAGCCGCACCGGCCAGGTCTGCCCGCCGGCGCTGACCTGGAAGTCGGCCTCGGCGGCGGGGGCGGCCGCCGGGGTGATGCCGCCGAGGTCGAGGGTCTCCTCCAGCCAGGTCGTCCAGTGCCTGGCCGCCCGGAAGTCGTCGTGGTCCAGCACCCGGGCCAGGGCCGGGGCGGTGGTGGCGACCCCCTCCACGGCCAGCTCGTCGAGGGCGGCCCGCATCCGGGCGATCGCCCGCTCGCGGTCCGGGGCCCAGGCGACCAGCTTGCCCAGCAGGTCGTCGTAGAACGCCGGGACGGTGTCGCCGCCCTCGTAGCCGGCGTCGACCCGCAGGCCGGGGCCGCCCGGCCAGCGCAGGGTGGTGATCGTGCCCGGGGTGGGCAGGAAGCCGCGGGCCGGGTCCTCGGCGTTGACCCGGCACTCGATGGCGTGGCCGCGGACCATCAGGTCGTCCTGGGTGAGGCCGAGCGGCTCACCGGCCGCCACCCGCAGCTGGGCGGCGACCAGGTCGATCCCGGTGACCTGCTCGGTGATCGGGTGCTCGACCTGGATGCGGGTGTTCATCTCCAGGAACCAGGCGCCGCCCGATCCCGGGTCCCAGAGGAACTCGACCGTCCCGGCCCCGACGTAGCCGCAGGCCTTGGCCACGGCCACCGCCCAGGTGCGCAGCCGCTGGCCGACCTCGGCCGGCAGCCCGGGCGACGGCGCCTCCTCGACCAGCTTCTGGTGGCGGCGCTGCACCGAGCAGTCCCGCTCCCCCAGCTGCACGATCGCCCCGTGGGTGTCGGCCAGCACCTGGACCTCGACGTGGCGGGGCCGGGGGAAGAACCGCTCCAGGTAGCAGGCGCCGTCCCCGAAGGCGGCGGCGGCCTCGCGGGTCGCCGAGGCCAGGGCCTCGGCGGCGTCGGCGGGCCCGGCGGCCACGCGGATGCCGCGCCCGCCCCCGCCGGCGGCCGCCTTGACCGCCACCGGCCAGCCGTTGGCCTCGCCGAAGGCGACCACCTCGGCCGGGTCGGCGACCGGGTCGGTGGTGCCGGGGACCGGCTCGACCCCGGCGGCCAGCACGGCCCGCCGGGCGGCCAGCTTGTCGCCCATCTGGGCGATCGCCTCGGGCGGCGGCCCCACCCAGGTCAACCCCGCCCGGGTCACCGCCCGGGCGAAGCCGGCGTGCTCGCTGAGCAGCCCGTACCCGGGGTGGACGGCCCCGGCCCCGGCCTCGGCGGCCGCGGCCAGCAGCTTGCCCTGGTCGAGGTAGGAGTCGGCCACCGCCGACCCGCCGATGGCCACCGCCCGGTCGGCCTCGCGCACGTGCAGGGCGCCCGCGTCCGGGTCGGAGTGGACGGCGATCCCGGTCAGCCCCAGCTCCCGGCAGGCCCGCAGCACCCGCACGGCGATCTCCCCCCGGTTGGCCACCAGCACGGACCGGAAGGGGAAGCGGGTCATACCGGCGGCACTCCGTGCCGGCGGTCGGTGAACTCCCGCTTCTTGCCTGCAGCAAAGGCCAGGCGGCGGGACAGCTCGGACCGGAGGTCGTCGGGGTCGACCACCGCGTCCACGACCAGGTCGGCGGCCAGCCGGACCAGGTCGACGTCGGAGCGGTACTCGCGCTGGAGCCGCTCGACCTCGGCCGGCCGCTCGGCCTCGGGCAGCGCGGCCAGCTTGTTGTAGTAGACGGCGTTGACGGCCGCCTCCGGGCCCATCACCGCGATCGAGGCGGTGGGCAGGGCCAGGGTGGCGTCGGGCTCGAACCCGGGCCCGGCCATGGCGTACAGCCCGGCCCCGTAGGCCTTGCGGACGACCACGCAGATCTTGGGCACGGTGGCCTCGCTGACCGCGGTGATCAGCTTGGCCCCGTGGCGGATGATGCCCTGGCGCTCGACCTCGGTCCCGATCATGAACCCGGGCACGTCGGCCAGGAACACCAGCGGCAGGTTGAAGGCGTCGCACAGCCACACGAAGCGGGCCACCTTGTCGGCCGAGTCGACGAACAGGACCCCGCCCTTGACCATCGGCTGGTTGGCCACCACGCCGACGGCCCGGCCGTCGATCCGGCCCAGCCCGCAGACCACCTCGGCGGCGAACTCGCGCTTGATCTCGAAGAAGCTCTCCTCATCGAGCACGGCCGCGACCAGCGGGTAGACGTCGAACGGCTGCGACTCGTCGGTCGGGATCAGCGGGGCCACCGGCCCGGCGTAGGCCGGCCCCCGAGGGGGCTCGGCCGGTGGGTCGTCGCGCCAGCTCCCCGGGAAGTAGGACAGGTAGCGGCGGGCGGCCAGGATGGCCTCGTCCTCGTCGGCGCAGAGCAGGTCGCCGCAGCCCGACACCTGGCAGTGCATGGCCGCCCCGCCCATCTCCTCAAGGGTGGCCTTCTCGCCGATCACCATCTCGGCCATGCGGGGCGACCCCAGGTACATGGAGGCGTTGTGCTCGACCATGAAGACGACGTCGCAGAAGGCCGGGATGTAGGCCCCGCCGGCCGCCGAGGGCCCGAACAGGCAGCAGATCTGCGGCACCCGGCCCGACAGCCGGACCTGGTTGTAGAAGATCTTCCCGGCCCCCCGGCGGCCCGGGAACATCTCCACCTGGTCGGTGATCCGGGCCCCGGCCGAGTCGACCAGCCACAGCATCGGGACCTCGTGGCGCAGCGCGTACTCCTGGACGCGGAGGATCTTCTCCACCGTGCGGGCGCCCCACGACCCCGCCTTGACGGTCGAGTCGTTGGCCATCACCGCCACCGTGCGCCCGCCGACGGCCCCGATCCCGGTGACCACCCCGTCCGCCGGCAGGTCCCCGGCCAGGGCGTTGGCCAGCAGCCCGTCCTCGACGAACCCGTCGGCGTCGTCGAGCAGCCGGGCCAGCCGCTCCCGCACGAACAGCTTGCCCTGCTCGCGCGCCTTGACGTGATAGCGGTCGGCTCCGCCGGCCCTGGCCTGCTTGGCCAGCGCCCGCAACGCCGGCTCCGGCCGCTCCGCCGCTGGTTCGGTCACGCCCCGATCCTAACGGAGGATGTGCTCCAGCATGAGCCGCGACGGCTTGGAGCGGTCGATGCAGCGGGGCGCGGTGACCGGGACCGCGGCGCCGGGCCGGGCTCCCCGATCCAGCGCATGCGGGTCGGGCCCGTGCCGCACCAGTTGAACCACTTCAGCTGGAGCTCGGTGACGCCGGCCCCGGTGTAGACGCTCCTGGCTCGGGCAGGTCGGCCACCGTGGTCACGGTGCGGCCGTTGCCCTGCACCTCCAGCCGGCGTCCGGATTCGTCGAGCAGCTCGACCCCGAACGGGCCCCGGACGGTGCAGGGCACCAGGTTGGCCGTGGTCCGGGCCCACCAGTAGAAGTGGGCCACCGTGACCGGACCGGGGTAGTCAACGTTGTCGCCGCCGTCGCGCCGGAGCACCATGCTGCGGCCGTCGACGCAGGCCGGCCGGGGCGCGTGCGCCTGCCCCTTGACGGCGTTGGCGATCGGGCGGGCCGTGCCCAGCAGACGCTCGGCCAGGCGGTCGACCTGGACGGCGCCGTCCCCGTCGACCTGGAAGACGACCTTGAGGGTACGCAGGGCGAGCTGGACCGGCCCGGTCAGGTGGCGGCGCAGGCCCGGGGAGGCCGGCCGCAGCTCGATCCCTTCCAGGTGGCGTTGGCCTCCCAGCCGACCGGCACCTCGGCGAGCCGAGCTCGCCCCGGAGCCGGGCCAGCCCGCGGTGGGCCAGCGACTTGACCGTGCCAAGGGGCAG
>CALGFH010000408.1 GCA_937881255.1 uncultured Actinomycetes bacterium | reverse complement strand
GCCACCCGGGCATGCGGAAACCCCACCCCCTGGTCGTGGGGCCCCTTCTGGGAGGGTAGCCGAGCGTCGGGAAGGTCGCGCGAGGCTGTCCACAGCCTCCCATCCACCGCCCCGCCGCCCCTTGCCGGGACCCGGACCTGCGGATCAGTTGAGGACGAGCTGTTCCAGCCAGGCGTCGAGGACGGCGCGGTCGCCCAGGACCTCCACGACCTCGGCGTCGGGTGACAGGCGGCGGCTGACGACCCGGAGCAGGTCGGCGACGGGGCCGCGGACGGCCACGGTGGCCTTGTCGTGGGCGTGGCGCCAGGTGAAGGTGGGGGAGCCGAGCTCGACCAGCCACTCGGACGCGACCTCGGGGCCGGTGTCGGTGGCGTGGAGGTGGACGGTCCCGGCGGCCCCGGGGCCGTCCGGGTCGGCCTCGGCCCCGGCGACCTGGGGGTTGCTGAGCAGGTCGAGGAACTCGTCGATGGCGTCGGCGGCCAGGTCGGGCTCGACGGGGAAGGCGGCCCCGACCGTGCCGGCGGCGTCGGCGCGGTGGACGAGCACGTCGTTGGCGGCGCGGCGGGCCCAGGCGGCGGCGGGCCAGCGGATCGTCCAGATCTGGGCCTGGGCGTCGGGGCCGGCCTCGGCCAGGGTGCCGGCGAACCGGTCGGCCGCCTCCGACAGCCAGGCCGACAGGGCCCCGGGGTCGTCGCCGTCCGGGCCGCCGTGGCCGGGGATCTGGCGTCCCGGCTCGGTGACGGGCGTGCCGGTGCGGACGGCCGTCTCGGCCGCGCGGAGGTTGCCGCCGATGTGGCGAAGGAGGTCGGAGAGGGACCAGTCGGGGGCGGTGGGCACGGTCGCCGACAGGTCGGCGCCCTCCACGACGCCAAGGAGCAGGCTGGTCTGGTTGGCGACCTCGTCGCAGAAGCGGTCGTGCCCCAGGCGTGTCATGGCCTCCGCCGTGCGCTTGTTGGCTGTCCGGCCGTGACCCTACCATCGGGCGCTATGGAGGCGAGCAAGCCGGTCCTGCTCACGGTCGACGACGACCCCGGGGTGTCGCGGGCGGTCGCGCGCGACCTGCGGCGGCGCTACGGGCAGGACTTCCGGATCGTGCGGGCCGAGTCGGGGCCGCAGGCGCTGGAGGCGCTGCGGGAGATCAAGCTCCGCGGCGACCTGGTGGCGGTGCTGCTGGCCGACTACCGCATGCCCGAGATGAGCGGGCTGGAGTTCCTCGAGCAGGCCATGGACCTGTTCCCGCACGCCCGGCGGGCCCTGCTGACCGCCTACGCCGACACCGACGCGGCCATCCAGGCGATCAACGTGATCGACCTCGACCACTACCTGCTGAAGCCGTGGGAGCCGCCCGACGAGAAGCTCTACCCGGTGCTCGACGAGCTGGTCGAGCTGTGGCGCACCTCCGAGGACAAGCCGGTGACCGCGACCCAGGTGGTGGGCCACCGCTGGTCGGCGCGCTCCTATGAGGTGCGCGACTTCCTGGCCCGCAACTCGGTGTCCTACCGCTGGCTGGCCGCCGACGAGCCCGAGGGCAGGGGGCTGCTGGAGGCGGCCGGGCTGGACGAGGCCAGCATCCCGCTGGTGGTCACCCCCGAGGGCGAGTCCCTGGTCGACCCGAGCGTGGAGGAGCTGGCGGCCAGGGTCGGCCTGTCGACCACCCCGGCCACCGGCTTCTACGACACGGTGATCGTCGGCGGCGGCCCGGCCGGGCTGGGCGCGGCCGTGTACGCCGCCTCCGAGGGCCTGCGCACCGTCCTGGTCGAGCGCAAGGCCACCGGCGGGCAGGCCGGCCAGAGCGCCCGGATCGAGAACTACCTCGGCTTCCCCGACGGGGTCAGCGGCGCCCAGCTCACCGACCGGGCCCGCCGCCAGGCGGCCAGGTTCGGGGCCGAGATCCTGACCGCGGTCGGCGTCACCGGCCTGGAGGTGCGGGGCTCGTCGCGGGTGGTCGGCTTCGCCGACGGGAGCGAGGTCGCCGCCCACACCGTGGTCCTGGCCACCGGGGTCGCCTACCACACCCTGGCCGCGCCCGGGATCGAGGAGCTCACCGGCCGCGGGGTGTTCTACGGGTCGGCCGCGACCGAGGCCCCGGCCTGCGCCGACCAGGACGTCTACGTGGTCGGGGGGGCCAACTCGGCCGGCCAGGCGGCGGTGTTCCTCTCCCGGCACGCCCGGCGGGTCACCCTGCTGGTCCGGGCCGACGGCCTGGAGCACTCCATGTCCCACTACCTCATCCGCCAGATCCGCGACACCGCCAACATCGAGGTGCGGCTCAGCACCGAGGTCGACGGGGCCGAGGGGGACGGGCACCTGGAGCGGCTGCGCCTGTGCGACACCGGCACCGGGAAGGTCGAGGAGGTGCCGGCGGGCTTCCTGTTCGTGTTCATCGGGGCGGCGCCCTGCACCGACTGGCTGCACGGCGTGGTCGAGCGCGACCCCAAGGGCTTCGTGGTCACCGGCCCCGACCTGCTCCGCGGCGGCCGGCGCCCGGTGGGCTGGCCGCTGGACCGGGACCCCTACTACCTGGAGGGCAGCGTGCCCGGGGTGTTCGCGGCCGGCGACGCCCGGGCCAACTCGGTGAAGCGGGTCGCCTCGGCGGTCGGCGAGGGCGCCATGGCCATCCAGCTCGTCCACCGCTACCTGGAGGCCCCATGACCGAGCGCCTCGGCGCCGGGGAGCTGGCCGGGCTGTTCCTGTTCGAGAAGCTGACCGGCGAGCAGCTGGCCTGGCTGGCCGAGCGGGGCGAGGTCGTCGACTTCGAGGCCGGCACCGAGGTCTACCGGGTCGGCGAGCCCGCGACCTGCCTGTACGTGCTCCTGGAGGGCACCCTGTCGATGGTCATGCGGGCCCCGGGGGGCGAGCTCGAGGTCAACCGGACCGACCACCGCGGCACCTACGCCGGGGCGTTCTTCGCGTATCTGGACCTGCCGATCGCGCGCTCCTACAGCACCGGCCTGCGCACCGTCACCGACTGCCGCTTCTGGGTGCTGCCGGCCGAGGACTTCGGCTGGGCGGTGCGCGAGTGGTTCCCGATGGCCACCCACATGCTGGAGGGGTTCGCCATCCAGGGGATGGGGTCCCAGCAGACGGTCAGCACCCGCGAGCGGCTGGTCGCCCTCGGCACCGTCACCGCCGGACTCACCCACGAGCTGAACAACCCGGCCACCGCCACCGCCCGGGCCACCGCCACCCTGGCCGAGCGCCTGGCCGGGCTCTGGGACGAGCTGGCCGGGCTGGCCTCGGCGCTGACCGACGGCGGGCAGCTGGAAGCGCTGGTCGGCCTGGTCCGCCAGGCCGAGCGCGGCCGGGCCGGCCAGGCGCCGCTGTCCCCGCTGGAGGCCTCCGACCGCGAGGACGAGCTGGGCGGCTGGCTGGAGGACCACGGCGTCCCCGGCGCCTGGGACCTGGCCCCGCCGCTGGTCGCGGCCGGGGTCGGCACCGGCTGGCTCGACCGGGTGGCCGCCACCGTCCCGGCCGGGGCCCTGCCCCACGCCGTCGGGGTCGCCGCCATCACCTGCGAGGCCGAGAGCCTGCTCGAGGAGATCGGCGAGGCCTCCGGGCGCATCTCGGCCCTGATCGGCGCGGCCAAGCAGTACAGCCAGATGGACCGCAGCCCGCTCCAGCAGGTCGACGTCCACGACGGCCTGGAGTCGACCCTGACCATGCTCAAGCACAAGCTGGAGACGGGCATCGAGGTGGTGCGCGACTACGACCGGTCGCTGCCCGAGCTGCCCGCCTACGCCGGCGAGCTCAACCAGGTCTGGACCAACCTGGTCGACAACGCCGTCGACGCCATGGACGGCATGGACGGCACCGGCCGGCTGACCGTGCGCACCGCCCGCGAGGGCGACCACCTGCTGGTCGAGATCGGCGACAACGGCGCCGGCATCTCCGAGGCGGCCGCCGCCCACATCCTGGAGCCCTTCTACACCACCAAGCCGGTCGGCAAGGGCACCGGCCTCGGGCTCGACATCTGCTGGCGGATCGTGGCCCAGCGCCACCAGGGCGACCTGCGCTTCACCTCGGCCCCCGGCGACACCCGCTTCCAGGTCCTGCTCCCGCTCACCCAGAGCAGATGAAGCGCATCGAACGCCTGCTGGGGGCCATCGACCGGTTCCAGCAGCGGCACAGCGTGCTCGGCTTCCCGTTCGGGGTGGTGAAGAAGTACGGCGACGACCAGGGCGGCCGGCACGCCGCGCTGCTGGCCCACTACGGCTTCCTGTCGCTGTTCCCGCTGCTGCTGGTCTTCGTCACCGTGCTCGGCTACACCCTGGAGGGCGACCCGGAGCTGCAGGAGCAGCTGATCGAGACCCTGGCCGACCAGTTCCCGGTGGCCGGGGCCCAGATCGAGGGCAGCATCAGGGCCATCCAGGGGTCGGGCCTGGCCCTGGTGGTCGGCGTCGCCGGCACCCTGTGGGGCGGCCTCGGGATCACCCAGAGCTTCCAGGACGCCATGAACGACGTCTGGAACATCCCCCGGCGCCAGCGCCCCAGCTTCTGGTGGCGGCTGGCCAGGGGGCTGGCCGCGCTGCTGCTGGTGGCCGGCGAGCTGGTCGCGGCCACCGTGCTGGCCCAGCTGAGCATCGCCGGGCCGGGCCTGCTCCGCCGGGTCGACCTGCTGGGCGGGTCGTTCCTGCTCAACCTGGCCCTGCTGCTGTTGATCTTCCAGCTCCTGACCGGCATGGCCGTCCGCTGGCGCTGGCTGGTCCCGGGGGCGGCCGTCGGGGCCCTCGGGTGGAGCGTGCTCCAGACCGTCGGGGTGTCGATCGTCAACCGCCAGCTGGAGCAGGCCAACCTCGTCTACGGGGTCTTCGCGGTGGTGATCGTGCTCCTGGGCTGGCTGTACCTGAGCTCCCAGCTGGTGCTGTACGCGGCCGAGATCAACGTGGTCCTGGCCAGGCGGCTGTGGCCGCGCAGCCTGCTCCAGGCGCCGCTGACCGAGCCGGACCGCCGGGTGCTGACCGCGCTCGCCCGCAACGAGGAGCGCCGGCCCGAGCAGCGGGTCCAGGTCAGCTTCCTCCCCGAGGACGGCGACGCCGACGCCCAGCCCCCGGCCGACCCCGATCGGCGCTGAGGCGATGCCCAGGCGCCAGGTGCTGGCCGGGGCCGAGCTGGCCGCCGCGGGCGCGCTGCTGGCCTGGAACGCGGCCGTCAACCGGGTGGTGCCCTCGCCGGCGTACGTGCCGGCCAACCTGGCCGCGGCCGGGCTGTCGCTGGCCGCCGCACGGCGCGCGGGGGTGTCAGCGGCCGAGCTGGGGTTGGACCGCCAGCGGGCCGGCCGGGGGCTGCGGGTCGGGCTGGCCGCCGCCGCCCCGGTGGTGGCCGTGGTCGCGATCGGGGCGGCCCTGCCCGCGACCCGCCGCTTCCTGGTCGAGGACCGGCGGGCGACCACCGGGGGCGCCGGCTACGCGCTGTACCACACCCTGGTCAGGATCCCCCTGGGCACGGCCGTGGCCGAGGAGGCCCTCTTCCGGGGAGCCCTGCTCGGCCTGCTCACCCAGCGCCACCCGAGGGCCCGGGCGGTGGCCGTCAGCTCGGCCCTGTTCGGCTGCTGGCACGTCCTGCCGACCCTGGACACCCTGGCCCTGAACCCGCTGGGCGCGACCGTCGGCGACGGCCCGGCCCGCACCGGCGGGGCGGTGCTGGCCTCGGTGGCCGTCACCGCCCTGGCCGGGCTCGGCTTCTCCTGGCTGCGCTTCCGCGGCGACAGCGTGGTCGCCCCGGTGGTGGCCCACGCCGCCCTCAACAGCTCGGCCTTCGCGGCCGCCCGGCTGGTCAGCCGTCCCTGACCACGCAGCGGAAGCCGATGTGGGTGGTGGCGGTGTCGACCGCCTCCCCCTGGCGGGCGGCCGGCCGGTAGCGCAGGCAGTAGCTGGGGGCGCAGAGGTGGCTGCCGCCCTTGATGACCCGGCGCGGGATCGCCTCCTCCGAGCGCTGCGGGGCGCAGCAGCCAGGCTCGCGGTGGTCGGCCGTGAACAGGTCGTCGGTCCACTCCCAGACGTTGCCGGTCATGTCGAGGAGGCCGTAGCCGTTGGGCGGGAAGCTCCCCACCGGCGAGGTCCGCTCGTACCGGTCCAGCAGCAGGTTCTGCCAGGGGAACTGGCCCTGCCAGGTGTTGGCCAGCTGCCGGCCCTTGGGGGCGAACTCGTCGCCCCAGGCGAACACCTTGCCCTCGAGGCCGCCCCTGGCCGCGTACTCCCACTCGGCCTCGCCGGGCAGGGCCTTGCCGGCCCACTCGGCGTAGGCGGCCGCGTCCCGGTGGCAGACCTGGACCACGGGATGGCGGTCGCGGCCGTGCAGGGTCGACCCGGGGCCTTCGGGGCTGCGCCAGCTCGCCCCCGGGACCCAGGCCCACCAGTTGCGCCACTCGCGCAGGTCGACCGGGCCGGCGGTGGGCTGGAAGACCAGGGCCCCGGGGACCAGCAGGGCCGGGTCGGCGTCGGGGTAGTCGGCCGGGTCGGGGGCCTGCTCGGCCACGGTCACATAGCCGGTGGCCTTGACGAAGCGGCGGAACTCGGCGTTGGTGACCGGGTGGCGGTCGATCCAGAAGCCGTCCACCGCCACCTCGTGGACCGGGCGCTCCTCGGGGTAGAAGTCCTCGGAGCCCATCAGGAACCGGCCGCCGTCGACCCGCACCATGTCCTTCAGCCGGTGCCCCTGCGCTGTCGTGGTCATGGGTCGACGATGCCAGGGCCGAGGCCCCCCGGCATCACCCAGGAGGGGTGATTCACGTCCTGGGCGGCCACTTCGTTCAGTGACGACGATACCGGGCATACTGCTGGTTGAACGATCAGGGTGAGGAGGGCCGGATGGCGAGGTCGAGGAACCGCAACGGGTCGCCGCACGTTGTCGTCGTCGGGGGAGGGTTCGCCGGGCTGGCGGCGGTCAAGACCTTGTCCAAGCTCAAGCCGCCGGTGCGGGTCACCCTGCTCGAGCAGCACAACTACCACCTGTTCCAGCCCCTGCTGTACCAGCTGGCCACCGGGCTGGTCCAGCCGGCCGACATCGCCCACCCGGTGCGCGGCATCGTGCGCCGCTACCGGCGCACCTCGGTGCGGATGGCCACCGTGTCGGGGGTGGACTTCGAGGCCAGGGAGGTGCTGACCGATGAGGGCCGGCGCTTCGGCTACGACTACCTGATCCTGGCCGCCGGGGCGACCACGGCGACCTTCGGGATCCCGGGGGTCGAGGAGCACAGCTACCCGCTCAAGAGCATGCCCGACGCCCTGGTGCTCCGGGCCCACCTGCTGCGCCAGTTCGAGCTGGCCGAGAACGACCCGGGCGAGATCGACAAGGGCGCCCTGACCGTGGTCGTGGTCGGCGGCGGCCCCACCGGGGTCGAGATGGCCGGCGCCCTCCACGAGCTGTTCAAGCACGTGCTGGTGCACGACTTCCCCGACCTGGACATCAACCAGGCCAAGGTCATCCTGCTGGAGGCCACCGACCACCTGCTGGCGCCGTTCCATCCCAGCTCGCGCCAGCACGCCCTCGACATCCTCAAGAAGCGGGGGGTGGAGGTGCGGCTCGGCGAGGCCCTGGAGCGCGCCACCCCGGAGGAGGTCCGGCTCAAGGACGGCACCGTGATCCCGACCCGGACGCTGGTCTGGGGCGCCGGGGTCCGGGCCCACCCGGTGGCCGACGTGCTCGGCCTGGAGCAGACCCGCGGCGGCCGCATCGTGGTCGGCGAGGACCTGAGCGTCCCCGGCCGCCCCGAGGTGTTCGTCGTCGGCGACCTCGCCGGGGCCGGCGACGGCAAGGGCGGGCTGCTGCCCCAGGTCGCCCAGCCGGCCATCCAGGAGGCCAGGCACGCCGCCCTGCAGATCCAGCACACCCTGGACGGCACCCCGAGGGAGGGCTTCAGCTACAAGGACAAGGGGATCATGGCCACCATCGGCCGCAACGCGGCCGTGACCGAGCTGCCCAGCGGGGCCCGGTTCAAGGGCGTGCTCGCCTGGTACATGTGGCTGGTGCTGCACCTGGCCTACATCGTCGGGTTCCGCAGCCGGATCGCCGTGCTGGTCAACTGGATCTGGAGCTACCTCACCTACGACCGCCACGCCCGCATCATCGTGGCCGTCGAGCCGCAGCGCCGGGCCGCCCCGGCTCAGCCGGCCCCGGCGGCGCCAGCCCCTTCGGGGCCGGCCTCCC
>CALGFH010000407.1 GCA_937881255.1 uncultured Actinomycetes bacterium | reverse complement strand
GTCGGCCGGCTGGAAGGGCCACCCGCGCTACGCGCTGCGGCTTCCCGACGACCGGTCCCTCACGCATGGGCCTGTCCTCCCCGCCGCGGCGCTACTCGATCGACTGGGCGATCTCCTCGACGTCGGCCTGGGCCTGCTTGGCCGCCGCGTCCGCGGTCAGCTTGCCCGAGATCTCAGAGGCCAGCGCCTTGGGGATGGGGAGCTCGGCCAGCTGGGCCCCGACCAGCCGGCCCTGGCCCTGCTGGAAGCCCCAGCGGTTCATGGTGTCGGTGCTCTCGGTCAGCGCCGTCAGGACCTCTTCCGGGTAGAAGTCGGACAGCGGCGCCTTGGTGTCGACGCCGGCCTCGAGCTTGTTCCAGGCCTCGATGTACTCCTGGGGGTTGTCCTTGGTGCCGGCGCGGACCGGGAACTTGCCCTCGGGGGCGAACCCCAGCCACTGCACGTAGCCGTCGCTCATCATGTACTCGACGAACTGCTTGGCCGGCTCGGTGTTGCCGTCCTTGATGATGGAGAAGTTGGTCACCTCACCGAACTGGGTCGGCTCGCTGCCGCTGGGGCCGGTGATGGCGGTGACCACGCCGCTGTTCTCGGCCAGCCACGCCTTGTCCTCGCGGCACTGGGGGCAGGTCGGCAGGGCGTCGTTGCGCAGCCCGGCCAGCTCGTCGAGCAGGAACGACGACCAGATGATCATGCCGGCCTTGCCCGAGAAGTAGGCCGCCCGGGTGGTGTCGGCGTCCTGGCCGCCCTTGGTCGAGCCGTTGTTGATGAGGTCGCTGTAGAACTGGAAGGTCTCGACGCACGGCGGGGTGGTCAGCTGGAGGTTGCCCTGGTCGTCGGTGAGCTGGCAGCCGTTGGCGAGGGCGAAGTACTCGAAGGTCTGCTGGGTGAACCCGTCGGCGGCCTTGGTGGCGGCGACGATCCCGGCCGTCCCCGACTGGTTGAGCTTGGTCGCCGCGGCCTGGATCTTCTCGAAGGTGTCGGGGGTCTCCAGCCCCTCCTTCTCGAACAGGTCCTTGCGGTAGACCAGCAGCTGGGTCCAGGTGTCGGCGGGGACGCTGATCGGCGTGCCGTCGCTCTCGACCAGGGAGAGGGCGCGCTCGGAGAAGGTGTCGCGGCCCAGGCTCTCGATCACCTGGTTGGCCGCCTCGCCGTCGGCCAGGTCGTCGGCGGCCAGGCTGTGGGCGAAGCCGAGGGACAGCGAGCCCATCACGTCGGGCAGGGAGCCGGCGGCGCTGGCCGACTGGATCTGGGAGGCCAGCTGGTCCTCGGCGATCGTGACCAGCTTCACCTGGACGCCGCTCTTGGACTGGAACTCGTCGACGATCCCCTGGAGGACCTTGACCCGCTCGGCGTTGTCCTCGGCCGACCAGAAGGTGATGGCGTTGTCGCCGCCGTCACCGCTCTCGTCGTCTCCGCCGCCCCCGCAGCCGGCCGCGGCCAGCAGCAGACAGGCGATCAACAGGGCCGTGAGGCGTCGGGGCTTCATCGCGCTCCCTCCCAGCTTTCGAACCAGCGTCTTCATCCCACCAACCGGACCACGAGCCGGGTAGAACGCTCGTTCGGCGAACCGTAACAGGCGGTTCTGACCAGCACAAGGCGTTCTCCTCGGAGCCTTCCCGTGCCCGGGCGCCGGTGAGGGAGTACGTTGCTTTCGCAACAAATCCGCCGATCTTTCCGAGGAGGAGCCTATGGCGACCAAGCTCTGGCATGTCCCGGTCCGGCTGGCGACCGGCGCCATCATCGTCGACCAGGGCCTGCAGAAGCTGGGAGCCGACGAGGACACGGCCAAGTGGCTCCACGGGCAGGCCGTGCAGGCCTTCCCCCGGTTCGCCGACATGGACCCCAAGGACTTCGTGCAGCTGCTGTCGGCCAGCGAGATCGCCCTGGGGGCGGCGCTGCTGGGCATCGGGTTCGTCCCCTCCGGCCTGGCCGGCCTCGGGCTGAGCGCCTTCGCAGGCTCCTTGACCCGGCTCTACCTCACCGCCCCGGGAACCCGCCGCGAGGGCACGGTCGCCCCCAGCCACCAGGGCGTCGGCCTGGCCAAGGACTCCTGGATGCTGGCCATCGGCGTGGCCCTGGTGCTCGACTCGGTGTTCGGGTCCGGCCGCAGGCGCCGCAAGAAGACGTCGTAGCCCGGCCCGGACGCGTTTGTGATAGCTCTGGCGGCATGCGAGTGCTGGCGGTGGTGGCCGCGCTGACCCTGGCCGTGGCGGCGCCGGTGGCCGGCGCGCCGTCGCTGGCCTCCTCCGGGTGCCCGTTGTTCCCGGCCGACAACGTCTGGCACGCCGACGTGTCCCGCCTGCCGGTGCATCCCCGGTCGGGGGCGTACCTGGCCGCCATGGGCCCCGGCGCCGGCATCCACGCCGACTTCGGCTCCGGGACCTGGGAGGGCGGCCCGATCGGGATCCCCTACACGGTCGTCGGGGCCGGCCAGCCCCGGGTGCCGGTCCGGTTCGGCTACGCCGCCGAGAGCGACCCCGGCCCCTACCCGATCCCGCCGGACGCGCCCGTCGAGGGCGGCCCCGGCGCCGACGGCGACCGGCACGTGCTGGTGGTCCAGGCCGGCAGCTGCCGGCTGTACGAGCTGTTCGACGCCCACCGCGAGGGGGGCGGCTGGCGGGCCGGGTCGGGGGCGGTGTGGGATCTACGATCCAACCGGCTGCGGCCGGCCGGCTGGACCTCGGCCGACGCCGCCGGGCTGCCCATCCTGGCCGGGCTGGTCCGCTACGAGGAGGTGGCCAGGGGCCGGGTCGACCACGCCATCCGGGTCACCGTCGACCGGAGCCAGGCCGCCTACCTGTGGCCGGCCCGCCACCACGCCGGCCAGGCCGGGGCGTCGCTGCCGCCGATGGGGCTGCGGCTGCGGCTGAAGGCCGGGGTCGACATCGGCGGGTTCCCCACCCAGGCCAGGGTGATCCTGCAGGCCATGCGGACCCACGGGCTGGTGGTGGCCGACAACGGCTCCTCGGGGTTCATCGGCGGGGTGCCCGACGAGCGCTGGGACAACGACGCCCTGCGCCAGCTCCGGCGGGTCACCCTGGCCGACTTCGAGGCCGTCGACACTGCCCGGCTGCGGATCTCCTCCGCCTCGGCCGCCGCCCGCGGCACCGCTCGCACCGCCCGCGCCGCTCCCGCCGACGCGGCCACCCCCCGGACCGAGCCCAGCCTCCCACCGGCATCCGTCCAGGCCACCCCGCCCGCGTCGTCGGCCGGGGTCCCCGAGCCCGCCGCCGCCTCCACCGGCGACCCGCCCGACCCGGGCTCGGAGGCCCTGCTCCCCCAGCTCCTGGCCGCCATCCTCGGCGTGGTCGCCGCCGCCCTGGCCTTCCGCGAGGTCGCCCGCCGCACCCGCCGCCCCACCCGCCGCCCATGAGCGCCGGACCGCCGGACCTCCCGCCGGAGCGGCCGGCCGCGCCCGGGGC
>CALGFH010000406.1 GCA_937881255.1 uncultured Actinomycetes bacterium | reverse complement strand
CCGAGCTCGAGCGGGAGGCCGCCGCCCAGGCCGACGACGACGAGGACGACTGGGCCAGCACCCTCCGCGGTCGCCGCCCCTCCGGCCCGCCTCCCCCCATCTCGGACCCGCCCCCGCCCGACCCCGGCTGGCCGCCCTCCAGCCCGCGCTACCAGGGGGCGGAGCCCGGCTCTGGGCCGGACACGGATGGCTACGAGGGAGCAGGGAGCGCCGGGCCGGACCAGGGTGACGCCGGGTCGGGTGCCTGGACGGCCGAACCGGGGCCGCAAGGCACGGGCGCGGACCCCGACTCCGACTGGTCCTGGCGCTCGCCCGCCGCCGACGCGTTCGGGGAGCCGGCGCAGACGGGCCCCGACCCGGGGTGGGAGCGGTACGGCGAGGGCACCCGTCCGGGCCCGGTCCCGGATGCGTTCGGAGACCCGGGGCAGGATGCGGGGGCCGGGGCTGGCTGGGGGTCGCAGGGCGATGCGCAGAGCTGGGGCGACCCCGGGAGCGACCCGGGCGACAGGAGCGACTTCGGTGGCCGGGGCGACCCGGGCGACCCAGGTGATGGGACCGGGTGGCGGCCGGCCGGGGTGGAGACGCCGACCGGGGCCTGGGATGCGGCGGAGCCGGTGGGGCGGGAACCGGACTATCCGGCGTTGTTCGGGGAGCTGTACCGGCGGAGCGCGGCCCAGCAGGACCCGATCTGGGAGGCGCCGCCGGCGGTCGACCCGATGCCGGAGCAGGGGCAGCCGGACCCGCCCTCGGCGGCCTGGCCGTTCGAGGAGACGACCCAGAGCTGGGAGCCGAGCGACCGGTCCTTCATCTGGCCGCCGGACGAGCTGCCGTCGACCCAGGCCGAGTGGGACCAGCCCGGGTCCACGTCCTGGCCGGAGGACCCCCAGCCGGCGGCACCGCCCGAGCCTGACCAGACGGCCGCCTGGCCGGCGCCGGGCTCGCGGGCGCCCTGGGACGAGCCGGCGCCGGAGCCCGCCGCCGAGCCGCGACCCTCGCCGTGGGCCAGCCAGCCGGGGGCCGGCAACGGGGTCGCGCCGCCGGTGACGCCGGTGGGGCCGCAGCCCGCGGGGCCGCCGCCGGACGACTGGGCCGCGGCCATCCCGACCGACGTGCCGGCGGCCCGGCGGGCTGCCGACCCGTCGTCCACCCAGGTGTGGCGGTCCGACGAGGCCGCCGACGCCGAGCCGGGCGTGCCTCTCGGCCCCGGGTCCCGGTCGCCGCGCGCCTCCGGGACCCAGGCGCCGGCCGGCGAACGGCCCGGAGGCCACGCGACCCGATCCCGGGGCCCGGCCGGCGGCGCGCCCCCTGGCGCCGGACCCGCGGGCCTCGCCCCGGGCGCATCGGCCTTTGGAGCGGCCGGCGGGGCCGGCGCTCCCGGAGGGACGACCCGGCGCCGCCGCCCGCCGGTGGGTGAGGCGACCGACTTCGGCGGCGCCGCGGAGGCGGCCGAGGAATTTGGGGTGGCGGGGCGCACGGCCGCGATCGACACCGGCAAGGGGCGGCGGAAGCGGCCGGACGGGGAGCGGCGGGCCAGGGCCTGGCCCCGGGTGGTGGCCGTGATCGCCTGGATCGTGCTGCTGATGGTGCTCTGCTGGTACTACGTCTTCCCCTGGCTGGAGCGGGTACTTCCGGAGAACTTCTGAGGCGCCGGTAGATTGTCCTGACGGCGAGCGCAACAGATACTGCTTGCCAAGCCGGCTGCCAGAAAACGAGGTGGACCACGATGCCCGAGACGACGACGCCTTGGCTCGACAACTACCCGCCCGGCGTCCCCGAGCACGTGGAGCTGCCCAACGCCAGCCTGGCCGGCCTGCTCGAGGACGCGGCCAGGGACTTCCCGCACGCCCCGGCCCTCCACTTCGAGGGCCGCACCATCTCCTACGCCCAGCTGCACCAGCAGGCCAGGCGGTTCTCGGGGGCGCTGGCCGGGCTCGGGGTGGGCCGCGGCACCCGGGTCGGGCTGATCCTGCCCAACTGCCCGCAGGCGGTGGTCGCCCTGTTCGGGGCGCTGCGCCTGGGGGCGACGGTGGTCCAGAACAACCCCCTCTACACCGAGCGGGAGCTCGGCCACCAGCTGGCCGACGCCGGGGTCGAGGTGCTGGTCTGCCTCGACCTGACCTATGACCGGGTCAAGGCGCTGCGGCCCCAGACCTCCATCCGCGAGGTGATCGTCACCTCGGTGCTGGACGAGCTGCCGGGGCTCAAGCGGGTGCTGGCCCCCTACACCAAGAAGGGCAAGGCGGCCAGCGCCAGCGTCGGCAAGGACGAGCCGGTGCGGCGCTGGCGGGACGTGCTCTCCTCGGCCCAGGCCGCCCCGGAGCTGGCCGAGGTCGACGCCGACCGCGACCTGGCCCTGCTCCAGTACACCGGCGGCACCACCGGGGTCTCCAAGGGCGTGATGCTCACCCACGCCAACCTGCGGGCCAACGTCGAGCAGGTACGGGCCTGGTTCCCCGACGCCGACCCGGGGCGCGAGGTCATGATGGCCGTGCTGCCCTTCTTCCACGTGTACGGGCTGACCGTCTGCCTGCTGCTCGGCCTGCGCCTGGGGGCGGCGATGGTGCTGCAGCCCCGCTTCGACCTCGACGGCGTGCTGAGCGCGGTCGACAAGTACCGGCCGACCCTGTTCCCAGGCGTGCCCACCATGTACGTGGCCATCAACAACGCGGTCGCCAAGGGCGGGCACGACCTGTCCAGCATCAAGGCCTGCCTGTCCGGGGCGGCCGCCCTGCCCCTCGAGGTCGCCGAGCGGTTCGAGCGCTTCTCGGGCGGGCGCCTGGTCGAGGGCTACGGCCTCTCGGAGTCCTCGCCGGTGGCCATCGCCAACCCGATCTACGGCAAGCGCAAGGCCGGCACCATCGGCATGCCCATCCCCGACACCCTGGCCCGGGTCGCCGACCCGGACGACCCCTCCAGGACCATGCCGGTGGGCGAGCCGGGCGAGCTGGCCCTGGCCGGGCCGCAGGTGATGCAGGGCTACTGGAACCGGCCGGACGAGACGGCCCAGGTCCTCAAGGACGGCTGGCTGCTCACCGGGGACATGGCGGTGATGGACGAGGAGGGTTACTTCTCGATCGTCGACCGCAAGAAGGACCTGATCATCGCCGGCGGCTACAACATCTACCCGCGCGAGGTCGAGGAGATCCTCTACGAGCACCCCAAGGTCCTCGAGGTGTGCGTCGCCGGGGTGCCCGACAGCTACCGGGGCGAGATCGTCAAGGCGTTCGTGGTCCTGCGGTCGGGCGAGCAGGCCAGCGCCGACGAGATCCGCGAGTTCGCCAAGGGCCGCCTGGCCGCCTACAAGGTCCCCCGGTCGGTCGAGTTCCGCGACGAGCTGCCCAAGACCCTGATCGGCAAGGTCCTGCGCCGGGCCCTGGTCGAGGAGGAGCAGGCCAAGCAGAAGGCGGAGTCAGGAGCGGAGACGCCATGAGGCCTGCTCAGCAGGACCCTCGACACAAGGCGGAGACAAGTTGAGCGATCCCGTGGCGCTGGGCCACCCGGGCCGGGGGCTGCGGATCCTGGTCGTGGACAACTACGACTCGTTCGTCTTCAACCTGGTCCAGTACCTGGGGGAGCTGGGGGCGGAGACGGTGGTGTGGCGCAACGACGCCGGCACCGTCGCCGACGTCCGCGCCCTCGACCCCGACGGGGTGGTGATCTCGCCCGGGCCGGGGCACCCGCGCGACGCCCGGCTCTCGGTCGACATCGTCCGCGACCTCGGGGCCGAGCTGCCCGTCCTCGGGGTCTGCCTCGGCCATCAGGTCATCGGCCACGTCTACGGCGGCCGGGTGGGCCGCGCCCCCGAGCTGGTCCACGGCAAGACCTCGCCCGTCCACCACCAGGGGGGCGGGGTGCTGGCCGGGCTGCCGGGGCCGTTCTCGGCCACCCGCTACCACTCCCTGGTGGTGGAGCGCGACGGCCTCCCCGAGGTGCTGGAGGTGACCGGGGAGACCGCCCAGGGCCTGGTCATGGCCCTGCGCCACCGCAGCCACCCGGTCGAGGGCGTCCAGTTCCACCCCGAGTCGATCCTCACCGACGCCGGCCACCAGCTGCTGGCCAACTGGCTCACCGGCCTGCGGGCCCGCGCCGCCGCCTGACCGACGGCGCTAGGTCGTCGTGTCGGTCGGCTCGGTGGTGGTCGCCTCCTCGGTGGTGGTGGGCTCCTCGGTGGTCGTCGGCTCGTCGGTGGTGGTCGGGGCCTCGGTGGTCTGGGTGGTCGGGGCCTCGGTCGTCTGGGTGGTCGGGGCCTCGGTCGTCTGGGTGGTTGCCACGGTGGTCACCGGGGCCACGGTGGTCGCCGGCGGGGTGTCGTCGCCGGTCAGCGCCCGGGTGATGAAGAACGCCGCCAGGCCGACCACGACCAGGGCGAGCAGGCTGACCACGATCCAGCCGACCGAGGTCCGCCGCTCCTCCACCTCGGGCTCGGCGTAGCGGTCGGCCGGGACCGTGCCCAGCATGGCCGTCGGGTCGGCCCCGCCGTCGCGGGGGATGGCCTGGGTGGCGGCGGCCGCGTCCATCAGCGGGGTGGCCTGCACCGGCTGGCCGTTGCGGAACCGCTCCAGGTCGTCGTGCATCTCGGCCGCCGTCTGGTAGCGGTTGTCAGGCAGCTTGGCCATCGCCTTGAGGGTGATCGCCTCCAGCGGGGCCGGCACGTCCGGGTTCAGCATCCGCGGCGGGGTCGGGTCCTCGCGCACGTGCCGGTAGGCGATCGCCACCGGGGTCGCCCCCGTGAAGGGGACGGTGCCGGTCAGCATCTCGAACAGGCAGCAGCCGACCGAGTACAGGTCGCTGCGGTAGTCGACCGTCTGCCCCTGGGCCTGCTCGGGCGAGATGTACTGGGCGGTCCCGACCACCGCGGCCGTCTGGGTGATGGTCTCCGAGGTGGTGGCCCTGGCGATGCCGAAGTCCATCACCTTGACCTTGCCCTCGGGGGTGAGCATCACGTTGCCCGGCTTGATGTCCCGGTGGATGAGCCCGCGGGCGTGGGCCGCGATCAGGGCGCTGCAGACGTCGGCGCAGACCTCGGCGGCCCGCTCGGGGTACAGCGGGCCCTCGGCCCGGATCACGTCCTTGAGGGTGCGGCCGTCCACGTACTCCATGACGATGAAGTGGGTGCCGTCCTCGGTGCCGGTGTCGTACACCCCGACGATGTTGGGGTGGCTGAGGCTGGCCGCGGCCTGGGCCTCGCGCTTGAACCGGATCAGGAAGCTCGGGTCGCGGACGAACTGGGCCTGCAGGACCTTGATGGCCACCCGGCGGGCCAGCAGCCGGTCGCGGCCCTCGAACACCTCGGCCATGCCGCCGGCGCCGAGCAGGCGGCCCACCTCGTAGCGGTCGAGCAGCACGTGCGGAGTCGAAGCCATCAGTCGTCCTCGTCGCCGTCGTCGGCACCTGGCTGGGGGGCCAATTGGCGCTCGGGCCGGCCGGCCGGGGACTCCGGGCTGACGCCGCGCGGCCGCCAGGCTAGCAGCAGCGGCGTCATCGCGACGAGCGTGGCGGCGCCGAGCGCCCACCAGCTCGACCGCCGGGCGGCCGGAGCGCCGGAGCGTCCGCTGGCCACGGCGGCCAGGGCGTCGGCCATGGCCGTGGCCGAGGCGAACCGGTCGCCCGGCTCCTTGGCCAGGGCCCGCCGGATCAGGCGGGCCGCCGGGACCGGCAGGTCGGGCCGGAGCTGGCGCGGGTCGGGCACCGGGGCCGAGA
>CALGFH010000405.1 GCA_937881255.1 uncultured Actinomycetes bacterium | reverse complement strand
GCCGGCGAGACCGGCCGGCTGCTCGGCCAGCTGCTCGACGCCCCCGGGCGGCCGCTGCCGGCCCCGGCCGTGCTCCAGACCGGCCCCGACGGCCAGCCCCGCCTGGTCCGGCGGCGGGTCACCTGCTGCCTCAACTACACCGTGGCCGGCCAGCCCTGCGCGACCTGCCCGCTGCTCCCGCCGGCCGAGACCCGGCGGCGCCTGCTCGCCCCCGCCTAGGCCGGGCGCAGGTGGTGGACGTCGCCGGCCAGGACCTCGACCCGGGCCCCGGAGGCCGTCTGGACGACCAGGGCGCCGGCCGGGGTCAGGTCGACGGCGGTGCCGACCACCGGGCCGGCGCCGATGCGGTCGGCCCGGACCTGGCGGCCGACCGTGACCAGGCGCTCGCGGTAGGCGGCCAGCACCGGCCCGGGCCGGCCGGCGCACAGCTCGGCGTAGCCGTCCAGGAACCGCCCGGCCCAGGCGGCCAGCAGCTCGCCCCGGTCGACCGGGGCCCCGGCGGCCAGGCTGACGCTGGTCGCCCGCCCGGCCATCTCGGCCGGGAAGTCGCCGGCCCCCTGGCCGACGTTGACCCCCATGCCGAGCAGGACCGCGGCCAGCCGGGTCCCCTCCAGCCGGGCCTCGGCCAGCAGGCCGGCCGCCTTGCGGCCACCCAGCTCCAGGTCGTTGGGCCACTTCAGGCCGGCCGGGGCCGCTCCCGGGGCGACCTCGTCGACCGCCCCGGCCAGGGCGACCCCGGCGGCGGCCACGGTCAGCCAGACCGCGTCGGTGGCCGCCGGCGGGCGCAGCACCACCGAGACCAGCAGCGAGCTGCCCGGCGGGGCCACCCAGACCCGGCCCAGGCGGCCCCGGCCCTCGGTCTGCTCCTCGGTCACCACCGTGGCCCCCTCGGGGGCGCCGGCCGCGGCCAGCTCGGCCGCCCTGGCCATGGTGGTGGGCACGCTGGCCACCACCTCGAGGGGGCTGAAGAACCCGGGCAGGGCCCGCCGGGCCCAGCTGGCGTCGACCGCTTCCATGACCGGCGCAGCCTATCCCTTGTGGGATTCTCCAGTTCCCGTCCGTCCTGTCCCATGAACCGGAGATACTTGGCCATGCACACATATACCGGCCGGCGGTACCGTGCCTACCCGTCCCCGGGGCAGGCGGGACGGCTGGCTGGCTGGGGGCACTCCTGCCGTGCGGTGTGGAACCTGGCGTTGGAGCAGCGCCGGTTTGCCTGGCATCAACGTGGTCGCACTGTCCGGTCGGCCGAGCAGTGCCGCCACCTCACCGAGGCCCGCGCGGACCTGCCATGGCTGGCCGACCTGCCCGCCCAGAGCGCCCAGCAGGTACTCCGCCAGCTCGACCGCGCCTACGACAACTGGTGGAACCCCGCGGATCCCGCCCAGGCACCCACCTTCCGCAAGCGTTCTGGTCGCCTGTCGATACCGTTTCCTGGCCAGGCCGTTCAGGTCCGCAAGTGCTCTCGAAGGTGGGCTGAGGTGCGACTGCCGAAGCTTGGATGGGTACGGTTCCGGCTGTCCCGCCCCCTCGGCGGCATGGTGCGCAACGCCACGATCGGCAAGGATGCCCTCGGCTGGCACGTCTCCTTCGGCATAGCGACCGCCACCGAACCGGCCCCGCCCAACGGCCGGCCGGGGTGCGGGGTGGACTTCGGGGTGGCCTGCTCGGCGTTCGTGTCCGACGAGCAGGAACCGCGGCTGATGCCGTCGACGCTCACCGCGGGGCAGCGACGACGCCTGTTGGGGCTGGAGCGCCGCAAGGCCCGCCAGATTACCTGGGCCAAGCACCACAACGTTGGCCGCTATTCCAACCGGCTGCGCCGTACCATCGGTCAAATCGCCAAGCTGCGGGCGCGGCAGGCGTGCCGCCGACAGGACTTCACCCACAAGCTCACCACCGACCTCGCCAAGAACCACGGCTGGGTCGCCGTCGAGGACCTGCGGGTGAAGCCCATGACCAAGTCAGCCAAGGGCACACGGGACAAACACGGCAGGAACGTCAGGGCCAAGGCTGGGCTGAACCGGGCCGTCCTCGACAACGCCCCCTACGAGCGGCAGCGCCAGCTCGCGTACAAGGCACCTCGGTATGGGTCGGAGCTGCGGCTTGTTCGGCCCGCGTTCACGAGTCAGACGTGCTCGGGGTGTGGCGTCCGTGACCCGGAGTCACGGCAGGGGTGCGGCCGGTTGTTCGCCTGCATCGCCTGTGGCCATGTCGAGCATGCGGACCTGAACGCCGCACGGAACATCCACAGTCTTGCCGCCGGGCAGGCGGTCCACAGCACGCGCAGTCGCCTTCGGGTGGCGAGGCCAGCGAGCCGGATGCGTGAACCACTCGGGAGCATTGCCTGAGCACTCCTGAGAATCCCCGCCACTCGGGCAGGGAGGATGTCAAAATGCCCACGACCAGCGCGCAGGCGAAAAGGATGGCCAGGTGGCGCCACAGCAGCCGAAGACGATGAAGGAACGGGTCGAGGAGCTCCGCACCCGCAAGGAGCAGGCGCTGCACGCCGGCTCCCAGCAGGCGGTGGAGGTCCAGCACGACAAGGGCAAGCTGACCGCCCGCGAGCGGATCGACGGCCTGCTCGACCCGGGCTCGTTCGTCGAGACCGACATGCTGGCCACCCACCGGGCGACCGCGTTCGGCATGGACAAGCGGCGCATCCCCGGCGACGGCGTGGTCACCGGCTACGGCACCATCGGCGGGCGCCGGGTCTGCCTGTTCTCCCAGGACTTCACCGTCTTCGGCGGGTCCCTGGGCGAGGTCATGGCCGAGAAGATCTGCAAGGTCATGGATCTGTCGGTGAAGATGGGGGTGCCCTGCATCGGCATCAACGACTCCGGCGGGGCCCGCATCCAGGAGGGCGTGGTCGCCCTGTCGGGCTACGCCGAGATCTTCTGGCGCAACGTCCAGGCCTCCGGGGTGGTCCCCCAGCTGTCGCTGATCATGGGCCCCTCGGCCGGCGGCGCCGTCTACTCCCCGGCCATCACCGACTTCGTGCTGATGGTCAAGGAGACCTCCTACATGTTCATCACCGGCCCGGACGTGGTGAAGACGGTGACCGGCGAGGACGTGACCTTCGAGGAGCTGGGCGGGGCCATGACCCACGCCACCAAGTCGGGCACGGCCCACTTCGCCGCCGAGGACGAGGACGAGTGCTTCGACCTGGCCCGCGAGCTGATCGGGTTCCTGCCCCTCAACAACATGGAGGACCCGCCCCGGCGCCAGCCCACCGACGACCCCCGGCGGGAGGAGCAGGCTCTGGTCGACCTGGTCCCCGACCACCCCAACCAGCCGTACGACATCCGCGAGGTGGTCACCCGGGTGGTCGACGACGGCGAGTTCCTGGAGATCCTGCAGGCCCACGCCGAGTCGATGGTGATCGGCCTGGCCCGGCTCAACGGCCGGCCGGTCGGGATCGTCGGCAACCAGCCGCTGCATCTGGCCGGGGTCCTGGACATCAACGCCTCGGTCAAGGGCGCCCGCTTCGTGCGCTTCTGCGACGCCTTCAACATCCCCATCATCAGCTTCGTCGACGTGCCCGGGTTCATGCCCGGCACCAGCCAGGAGTGGGGCGGCATCATCCGGCATGGGGCCAAGCTGCTGTACGCCTACGCCGAGGCCACCGTGCCCAAGCTGACCGTGATCACCCGCAAGGCCTACGGCGGGGCCTATGACGTGATGGCCTCCAAGCCGCTCAAGGCCGACATCAACTTCGCCTGGCCGACGGCCGAGATCGCCGTGATGGGGCCGCAGGGCGCGGTCAACATCATCTTCCGCAAGGAGATCGAGAAGGCCGCCGACCCGGCGGCCCGCCGCGACGAGCTGGTGGCCGAGTACACCGAGCGCTTCGCCAACCCCTACATCGCCGCCGAGCGGGGCTACATCGACGAGGTGATCGAGCCCCAGGTGACCCGGCCCCGGCTCATCCAGGCGCTGGAAATGTGCGTGACCAAGCGCGAGGTCCGGCCGCCCCGCAAGCACGGGAACATCCCCCTGTGAGCCAGCCCCGGCCCGGCGACATCCTGGTCCTGCACACCCCCGACGGGCTGCGGTTCCAGCTGGTCAAGGGCGTGCCCGAGGGGGACGAGGCCGAGGTCCTGGCCGCGGCCATCGACCGGGTCGAGGCCTGGGACAAGAGCCAGCAGCTGGGCCCCTGGGTGGCCAACGCCCGGCCGGGCATCGGGGCCAGGGCGTACGCCGCCGGGGCCCGCTGGGGGGCCAGCCTGCGCTCGACCTGGGGCCGCGACCTCTAG
>CALGFH010000404.1 GCA_937881255.1 uncultured Actinomycetes bacterium | reverse complement strand
GGTGCTGGTCCACCGGGTCGGCGAGCCCGACCTGGCCGCCCGCGAAGCTTGAGGCGGTTCCATACGACTAGTACCAAAGTTCTACGGTGACAAGTGGCCCACTATCCGCCACACTTCCGTGACCACCCGTGACCACCGTCCGGGGGACACGGGAGGAGCCGGCGGATGAAGCAACGCGAGGTCGGCGAGGCGTACGAGGCATCGACCAGCGCCCTGGAGGCGGCCAAGGGGCAGCGGCTCAGCCTCCGGCGGGCCATCGCCGGGCTGGAAGCGGCCCTGGCCGCTCCCCAGGACCCCGACGGCCTCGGCGGCCAGGACGGCCTCCCGACCCGGCTGATCCCGGCCCTGGAGCGCCTGCAAGAGGTGTTCGCGGTCCACGTCGAGGTCACCGAGGCCCCCGGCGGCCTCTACCACGAGATCATGGAGAACGCCCCCCGCCTGGCCAACCGCGTCACCCGGTTCCGCCGCGAGCACGCCGAGCTCACCGACGGCATCCGCCGCGGCCTGGCCGAGTGCGCCGAGGCCAATGACCCCGACGCCGTCCAGGCCGTGCGCGACCACGCCGTGCGCCTGTTCGCCGACCTGGTCCGCCACCGCAAGCGCGGCCTCGACCTGGTCTACGAGGCCTACCACGTCGACATCGGCGGCGAGTCCTAGGCCCAGCCGGCGGAGCGGAGCAGGGCGCCCAGCTGGGCGGTGAGGGCGTCGAGGGAGAAGCGGCGCCGGGCGATGTCGTGGTTGGCGTCCAGCAGGGCCGGGTCGGGGTGGTCGAGGAAGGCCTTGAGCGGGGTGGGGTCGTCGGCCGGGAACCAGCGGAAGCCGAAGGCGGCCAGCTCGGCCGCGACCGGGTAGTCGCCCACGGCCAGGGGGCGGCGGTGCAGGGAGGCCTCGATCAGCGGGGCCCCGAACCCCTCCCAGGTCGAGGGGAAGACGACGGCGTCGCAGGCGGCGTAGGCGTCGTCCATGGTCAGGCCGGGTGGGACCCGGCGGTGGGCCCGGGCGGTGGTGGCGGCCAGCAGGCGCTCCAGCTCGGGGGCGTAGCCGTCCTCGGCCGGGCCGGTCAGCCAGTAGTCGGCGGCCAGGGCCTCGGCCATGGCCAGGCCGGCGGGAACGTTCTTGCGGGGGATGGCCCGGGTCGGCTGGAGCAGCAGCCAGCGGCCGGGGGCGACCCCGAGCCGCCCCCGGGCCAGGGCCCGGCGCCCGGGGCCGGGGAGCGGGAAGCCGCCGTAGACGGTGGTGGCCTCGATCCCGCGGCCGGCCAGCTCCTGGCGGCTGCGCTGGTTGATGGTGACGTGCACCCAGGCCGGGTCGTCGGGCGGCCAGCCGGGCAGGTCACCGAACCCCTCGCGCTGCCAGGGCAGGTCGTGGTGGTGGAGGATGGCCGGCCGGCCCGCCAGCAGGGCGGCCAGGGCGCCGGCGGCGGCCGGGTTGCGGGGCAGGGAGCAGACGTTCTCGACCACCACCAGCCCGGTCCCCTCCAGGGCCTCGGCCAGCCGGTCGGGCAGGTCCGGGCCGGGGGTGGCGTCCATGTCCAGGCCGGGCACGATCCTGTCCACCCGGCCGGCCCCGGCCACCGTCCGCACCGGCCGGCCCAGGCGGCGGAAGGCCTCGCCCCAGTGGTCGGCCACCACCGACACCCCGTCGGGCCCGCCCAGCCGGAACGAGACGATGGCGACAGGGGCCTGCCGCGCCCGAGCTGTCCCCGGGCCGTTGCGGCTCAGGGGATCACCTGGGTGCCGATCTCGCCGGCCAGGGCCTTCTCGGACAGCTCGGGGGTGGTGATCACGGCCCGGCGGCCGCCCCGGTCGAGGAAGCGGAGCACCGCCTGGACCTTGGGGAGCATGCTGCCGGGGGCGAACTGGCCGGCGGCGGCGTGCCCGGCCAGCTCGCCCGCGCGCAGCTCGTGCAGGTCGCGCTGGGCCGGCCGGCCGAAGTCGACGGCCACGTGCTCGACCCCGGTGAGGACGAGCAGGACCTCGGCCCCCAGGTTGGCCGCGAGCAGGGCCGAGGCCAGGTCCTTGTCGACCACCGCCTCGACCCCGGCCAGGGAGCCGTCGGCCCGGCGGACCACCGGGATGCCGCCCCCGCCGGCCGCCACCACCACCGACCCGGTGCCGAGCAGGGCCTCGATGGCCGGCTGCTCGAGGATCTCCATCGGCTCGGGCGAGGGGACCACCCGGCGCCAGCCCCGGCCGGCGTCCTCCTTCATCACCCAGCCCTGCATGTCCATGCGGCGGCGGGCCTCGGCCTCGTCGTAGAAGCTGCCGATCGGCTTGGAGGGGGAGCGGAAGGCCGGGTCGGCGGCGTCGACCACCGTCCGGGTGACCACGGTGACCGTCGCGCGCCGCACCCCGGCCTGGGAGAAGGCGTTGTCGAGGCACTGCTGGAGCATGAAGCCCATGCCGCCCTGGAGGTCGGCCACGCAGGTGTCCAGGGGCAGCCGGGGGAGCAGGCCGGCGGCCAGGTCGCTGCGGAGCAGCGCGTTGCCGACCTGGGGGCCGTTGCCGTGGGTCACGACCAGCGGCCGCTCGGTCAGGTGGGCCAGGTGGTTGGCGGTCTCCATGGTCGCCTCGTACTGGGCCGGGATGGGGCTGGCGCTCCCCGGTGGGGAGATGGCGTTCCCGCCAAGGGCCACCACGACGAGCTCCTCGGGCACGCGCTCCTCCTGCAGGTCACGGCGGGCGCGCCGCTGCGCCTGCCGGAACAGCAAGGCTATCAGCCGAGCGGCAGTCCCCAGAGGGCGAACCAGCGGGCCAGCTCCGGCTCGATCGGCAGCTCGCCGCCCAGGGTGGCCTTGACCCGCAGCTCCAGCTCGTTGTCGCGGCGCTCGCCGTCCAGCGGCGCGAACGGGTAGAAGCTGCCCCGCTTGTAGAGGTACACGAGGTGGAACCGCCGCCCCTGCTCGTCGGCGAACGCGAACACCGAGCAGAGCAGCTGGGGCCCGAAGCCGTGCTGCTCCAGGGTCGCGTTGACCAGGTGGGCGCTGGTGACCAGGTCCTCCATCTCCGGGTCGGACAGGACCACCCAGCGGTAGCCGTAGCGGTCGTCGGTGACCGCCAGGGTTGACCCGGCCTCCTTGACGGCCAGCTCGAGCAGGCCCTTCAGCTCCTCGGAGGCGGCCGCGAACGACTGCCCGGAGGCCGGCTTGAAGCAGACCGCGGCCTCGCCGGTGGGCTTCATGCCGGCCGACGCCTCCAGGGTGATGGCCGCCCCGGTCACCCCGAACAGGGCGTCCAGCTGCGGCTGCTTGGGCCGGCTGCGGCCCAGGAGGGCGTCGAGGAACTTCACGCCGGCCGGCCGAGCTGGGCCTCCAGCTGGGCGAGCTGCTCGAGGCGCCGGTCGAGGGGCGGGTGGGTCGCGAACAGCGTCGAGAAGCTGAACCCCGGGGCCAGCGCCGGGGCGAAGAAGAAGGCGTTGAGCGGCTCGGCCGCGCGCAGGTCGCGGGTGGGGATCCGGCCCATGTCGCCGGTGATCTTGACCAGGGCCGAGGCCAGCAGCGAGGGGCGGCCGATCAGGATCGCCCCGGCCCGGTCGGCCGACAGCTCCCGGTAGCGCGACAGCAGCCGGGTGAGCAGGAAGCTGAGCGCGTACACCACCGCCGAGGCCAGCACGACCAGCAGGATCACGGCCCCGGCGTTGTTGTCGCGGTCGTTGGAGCGGCCCCAGCCGCCACCGCCGTAGGCCCCGGCGTAGATCGAGGAGCGGACCACGAACCCGGCCAGGATGCCGAGGAAGCTGGCGATGGTCATCACGGCCACGTCGCGGTGGGCGACGTGCGACAGCTCGTGCGACAGCACCGCCTCCAGCTCGGGCGCGGACAGCCGCCGCAGGATCCCGGTGGTCACGCAGACCACCGCGTGCTTCTGGTTTCTCCCCGTGGCGAAGGCGTTGGGCAGGTCGGAGTCGGCCACCGCGACCTTCGGCTTGGGCATGTCGGCCAGGGCGCAGAGCCGGTCGATCATCTGGTGCAGCTCGGGCGCCTGCTCCGGCGACACCTCCCGCCCCCGCATCGCCGACAGGGCCAGGCGGTCGGAGAAGAAGTACTGGAAGAACAGGAACCCGCCGGCGATCAGGACGATGAGCAGCCAGCTGTTGAGGATCGCGATGAGCACGGCCACGAAGACCACGTACAGCAGGCCGAGCAGGAACATCGTGCCGACCATGCGGCTCGTCAGGCCGTGGTCGGCCGGGAACCGCGTTCGTGCCATCAGCTCGTCACCCCGGGATGAGCCCCTCGTCGCCGAGGACCTCGCGAACTTCGTGGATGGAGGAGTCGGGGCTGGGCAGGACCAGGTCGGAGGGGCCGATCCAGTCGGCCGGCAGCTCCTCGCCGGCGGTGCGGACGCTGCCCAGCAGGGCCTCGAGGGCGTCCTTGAACTCGGCCTCGTCGCCGGAGTCGACCGCCTTGGTCAGGCCCTCGTCCAGCCGGTTGAGCTCGTCGACATGGCCGTCGGGCAGGTCGAACTGACCCTCGCCGCTGATCCGGACGATCATCGCCGCTCCTCCTCGGCCGGGGTCTCGGCCGGCGGGGGAGCCGCCGGGGCGTCCTCGTCGGGGGCGTCGAGCTGCTTGGCGGTGGTGCTGGCCCCGGGGAGCTCGCCCTTGAGGCGGGCCAGCTCGGCCTCGACCGCCGGCTCGGCGAAGCCGCGGTCGAGCTCGGCCTGGAGCCGGTCGCTGGACATGGAGGCGTCGTCGAGGGCGCCCGAGGCCATCAGCTCGTCCAGGGCGCCGGAGCGGGCCTGCATCTGGGCCACCTTGTCCTCGGCCCGCTGCATGGCCAGGCCGACGTCGCCCATCTCCTCGCCGATCCCCGAGATGGCCTCGTTGACCTTGGTCTGGGCCTCGGCGGCGGTGTAGTTGGCCTTCATCGTCTCCTTGCGGATCCGGAAGGAGTCGACCTTGGCCTGGAGGCGCCGGGAGCCCTCGACCATCCGGGCCTCCTCCGTCTTGAGCTGGTCGTGCTGGGCCTGGAGGTCGGTCAGCTGGGTGGCGATGGCCTGCCGGCGGGTCAGCGCCTCCCTGGCCAGGTCCTCGCGGTTCTGGGAGACGGCCTGCTTGGCCTGGTCCTCCAGCTTGGTCGCCGAGCGCTGCAGCTGCTGGGCCTGGAGCTCGATCCGCTTGCGGGAGGTGGCCACGTCGGCCACGGCCCGGCGCATCTTCTGCAGCATCTCCAGGGTGCGCTCGTACGAGTAGTCGAGGGTCTCCCTCGGGTCCTCGTACTTGTCCAGGGTCTTCGAGGCTTTGGCCTTGAAGAGGGTCGAGAACCGTTGCATCAGTCCCATCGTCACGCTCCAGCGCCCGGGTCGTTTATCCCTTGCAGCATACGTCGGACGGGGGACCTGTGGAGATCGCCCGGGTGTCAGGATGTGGGGAACGAGAGGAGGGGCATGGGAGGCGTCCGGTGGCTGCTGGCGGCCGCGCTGGCCGTGCTCGGCCTTGCCGCCTGCGCGACCGCCGACCGCCCGGGGCCGCCGGCGGTCAAGAGGGACCGGTCGAAGCGACGCGGGTCGGAACGAGGCGGTCGCGGCCACGACCACCACCGCCGCCGGGCCCGACGGGATCCGCGACCGGACGATCGCCTGGTCGGCCGGCCGCCTGGACGCCGACCCGCGGCGGGTGGTGGTCAGCTTCACCGGTCGCGACCCGGCGGCCGACCCGGCCGACCCGTGCTGGGAGGGCTACGCCCCCGAGGTCAGCTCCGAGCCCGACCGGGTGGTGGTGCGGGTCCGCGCCTACCGCTCCCGCACCCCCCTCGGCCCCCGGCAGGCCTGCGCCGACATGGGCTTCGTCCGCACCCTGGCCGTGCCGCTGCACAACCCCCTGGCCGGCCGGGCGGTGCTGGACGGCCACGACGGCCGCCGGCACCGGCTGGCCCCGGTCCCGCTGGCGCCGCGCCGGCTGCCCGACGGCTGGCGGCTGGTCCTGGAGTCCGGCCAGCCCGGGCCCGGCGGCCGCGACGCCTGGGAGCGGACCTACGGCCCCGGCCCCGACGTCGGCGGCACCGCCGGCGGCGTCGGGGTGTCCCAGGTGACCGTGACCGACGGGGCCGCGGCGGTCGGTCAGGCCGGGCGTGGCCGACCGGACGACCGGGTGGTGGCCCACCCGGTCGTCCGGGGCCGCACCGCCGCCGTCGAGCGCTCCGACGCCGACCAGGCCATGGCCGTCCGCTGGCGCGAGGGCCGGCGCGGCCTGGCCGTCAGCGCCGCCTTCCCGACCACCCCGTCGGACCGGGAGGTGGCCGCCCTCCAGGACCTGCTCGTCCGGGTCGCCCGCAGCCTCCGCTAGGAGGCGCTCAGGGACGCAGGCGCCAGGTGGTCCCGGCCTTGGTGTCGGTGACCTCGACGCCAAGGGTGGCCAGCTGGTCGCGGAGCCGGTCGG
>CALGFH010000403.1 GCA_937881255.1 uncultured Actinomycetes bacterium | reverse complement strand
CCCGGAGCCGGGCCAGCCCGCGGTGGGCCAGCGACTTGACCGTGCCAAGGGGCAGGCCGAGCAGGCGGGCCACCTCGGCCTCGGGCAGGTCCTCGTGGTAGCGCAGGACCAGCACCGCCCGCTGGCGGGCGGGCAGGCACCGGACCGCCGACCACAGCACCAGCCCGTCGGTGCCCAGCTCGGCCTCGTACGCCTCCTCGGCCCGGCGGCCGGCCAGGTGCCTGGCCTCGACCTTGGCCCGGCGCAGCAGGGAGCGGTGCCGGTTGAGCAGCACCTTGCGGGCGTAGGCGCCGGGCCGCTCGTGCCGCCGGACCCGCGGCCAGACCCGGTAGGTCCGGACCAGGGCGTCCTGGGCCAGCTCCTCGGCCTCGGCCCAGTCGCTGGTGAGCAGGTAGCCGAGCCCGCGCAGCCGGCCGTACTCGGCGGCGAAGAACTCGCGGAACTCCCACTCGGCCTCGGTCACCCGGCGTCCACCTCCGGTGCCTCAACGCCCAAGGCACCGCCAAGGTTGCGCCCCCGGCTACATCCGGTCCAGAAGCTCGCGCTTCATGCGCTGGAACTCCTCCTCGGTGACGGCGCCGCGGTCGCGGAGGTTGGCCAGGCGCTCCAGGTCGTCGAGGGGGGTGGGCGAGCGGGACGGCGGGGTGTGGCTGGGCGGCGTGGGGGTGCGGTCGGCGGCCACCGGGTGGTGCGGCTGGGTGGTGGCGTAGCCGGAGCGGCGGCGGTCGTTGGCCTCCATCTGGCGGTAGATCTCCAGCTGGACGGCCTCGGGGTCGCGGATGTTGGCGAAGCGGGACTGGCCGTGCTCCCCGGCCGACTCGAGCAGGAGGTCGCCGGCGCCGATCATCCGCTCGAACAGCGACTGGGAGAAGGTGACGTCGTTGATCCGCTCCAGGGGGATCTCGCGGCCGAACTTGGCCACCACGCCGGAGCGGAAGATCAGCCGCTCGGTGGTGAGCACGAAGTGGGTGGTGGCCCAGCGCAGGACCCGCCCGACCACGGTGGCCAGGAGCACGACCAGGCCGAGGACGCCGACGGCCAGCCGGCCCGGCTGCTGGAGGTCGCCGGCCGGCATGACCACCCACAGGGCCCCGACGGCGAGCACCACCGCGACCGTGAGCAGCACCGGCACGACCAGGGTCAGCCAGTGCGGCCGCAGGTCGTAGATCAGCTCCTCGTCCTCGGACAGCAGCCGCTCCGGGAACGCCAACCTTCCCTCCTCTGAGGCCGCTCCGTTGTGGATTCGCAACCAGCGTCCTGGATGGTAGACGTCGCCGGGCTGCCGTGGCCCGGTTTGGCGCTCGGGGGGCCAGGACGATGCGACGCCTGACGGCGGGTCTGGCTTGCTTTGGCCTGCTCTGGGCGCTGGCCGGCTGCGCCGACCCGGTCCCCGACAGGCTGTCGACCGGCGAGCCGGCCGCGACCACCACCACCGGCGCGGCCCGCCCCCAGGCGGCCCCGGTCAAGCAGCGCGACAGCCACCTCAGCGGCCGCCACCTCAACCTGGCCGTCTACTACCTGCGGACCTTCAAGGGACGGCCCTACCTGGCCCCCGAGTGGCACCCGGTCCCCTACACCAAGGCGGTGGCCGCGGCCGCCGTGAGCGAGCTGCTCGACGGCGAGCCCTACTGCCCCGGCTCGCGCCGGCCCTTCCCGGCCGGGGCCCGCCTCCGGGGGCTGCAGATCGACCAGGGGACGGCCACCGTCGAGCTGTCCGGCACCGCCCTGGCCGCCCAGCCCGGGCCGGCCCGGCGCTGGCCGCTCCAGGCCCTGGTCCACACCCTGACCCAGTTCCCGACGGTGCAGCGGGTGCTGGTCCGGTCCGGCGGCCGGGCCATCTCCAGGCCGCTGGCCCGCGACACCACCATGCGGCTGGCCCCGATCGCGCTGGCCGAGCCGGCCCCCGGGGCCCTGGTCAAGGGCGACCGGCTGGTGGTCAAGGGCGAGGCCAGCGTCCACGAGGGCACGGTCGGCCTGCGCCTGCGCGACGACCGGGGCCAGGTCATGGCCCAGGGCCACGCCACCGCGGCCAAGGGCGCCCCGGGCCGGGGGCCGTTCTCGGGCCTGCTCAACTTCACCCCGCCGGCCTCGCCCCACTCCTGGACGGTCGAGGCCTTCGAGGTCAGCGACGAGGACGGCACGATCGTCTACTCGGTCCAGCTGCCGGTGTGGGTGGGCCGCTAGGGCGACCGAACGCCCAGCTGACTGGACATCGCCCGGCGGGTCGGTCATGATCCGCGGCTGACTTAGGCCGGCCTAACTTCTTGGGGGAGGGGCATGCCCACCGACGCCGGGCTGTTCGCCGACGGCGTGCCCGGCGCCCTCCGGGCGGCCGGGGCGTGCCTGGCCGCGGCCGCCCGGGAGCGGCACGGGCCCTACAGCGGGGCCAGCCCGGAGCGGCTGGCCGAGGTGGCGGCCGGGATCGACCCGTTCCCCGAGGAGGGCGCCGGGCTGGACGCCGCCCTGGCCGGGCTGGGCCGCCTCAGCCTGCGCCACGGCGTCGACCCGGCCCACCCGGCATGCGCCGCCCACCTGCACTGCCAGCCCCTGGCCGCCGCCGTGGCCGCCGCCGCCCTGGCCGCGGCGGCCAACCAGTCGCTCGACTCCTGGGACCAGGGGCCGATGGCCACCCACCTGGAGCGGCGGCTGGTGGCCGGGCTGGCCGCCCGGGTCGGCTGGGACCCGGAGGTGGCCGACGGGGTGGTGACCAGCGGCGGCACCCAGGCCAACCTGATGGGGCTGCTGCTGGCCCGCGACGCCGCCGCCGGCCGGTCCGGCCGCGACGCCGCCGCCGACGGCCTGGGCCCGGACGCCGGGCGCTACCGGGTCCTCTGCTCGGAGCTGGCCTACTTCAGCGTGGCCCGGTCGGCCGCCCTGCTGGGGCTGGGCCGCCGGGCCGTTGAGCCGCTCGGGGTCGACGGCGACCGGCGGCTGCGCCCCGGGGAGCTGGACCGGGCCCTTGACCGGATGGAGGCCGCCGGCCAGCTCCCGATGGCCCTGGTGGCCACCGCCGGCACCACCGACTTCGGCAGCATCGACCCCCTGCCGGACCTGGCCGAGCGGGCCCGCGAGCGCGGGCTGTGGCTCCACGTCGACGCCGCCTGGGGCGGCGGGCTGCTGTTCAGCGACCGCCACCGCGGCCTGCTGGCCGGGATCGAGGCCGCCGACTCGGTGGCGGTCGACTTCCACAAGCTGCTCTGGCAGCCGGCCGGCTGCGGGGTGTTCCTGGTCCGCGACCGGGCCCTGCTGGCCCCGCTCGCGGTCACCGTCCCCTACCTCAACCCCAGCCCGGTGGCCGGTGGGCCGGACGGCTGGGAGATGCCCCACCTGGTCGGCCGGTCGCTGGCCACCACCCGCCGCTTCGCCGCCCTGACGCCGCTGCTCAGCTTCCAGGCGGTCGGCCGGCGGGCCATCGGCGAGCTGGTCGACCGCACCCTGGAGCTGGCCGTCGGGGCCGCGGCCGCCGTCGACGCCCAGCCCGGCCTGGCCCTGACCGCCCGCCCGGTGCTCGGGTCGGTGGTCTTCCGCTGCCTCCCCTCCCCCGACCACCCGGAGCGGTCCGACCTCAACGAGGCCATCCGGCTGCACCTGCTGGCCACCGGCCAGGCGGTGGTCGGCCGGACCGAGGTCGGCGGCCGCGTCCACCTCAAGCTCACCCTGCTCAACCCCACCGCCACCGAGGCCGACGTGGCCGGGCTGGTCGCCCTGGTCGCGCGGGCCGGCGCCGGCCTCGAGGCGGCCGACGACACCGCCGTCACCACCCTGCTCAACTGCTACCTGCGCGAGACCGGGTCGGAGGCGACCGGCACCGTCCGCCTGGAGCGGCTCGGCCTGGAGCTGGCCGCCCCGCTGCGCTACCGGTCGGCCACCGGCCAGCACGCCTACCACCTGCCGGCCACCCTGGCCCGGCCCTCGGGCGAGCCCGTCCCGCTCGACCACGTCACCCTGGCCGGCCTGCTCGGCAAGGAGCTGGCCGCCGAGGAGGGGGGCCGGGCCCGGCTGGGCGAGTTCGTGACCTCGGTGGCCGACTCGACCCGCAACGCGGCCACCTTCCTGGCCGGGCCCGGGCCCGGGGCCGGCGCGACGCCGTTCCTGCGGGCCGAGCAGTCCCTGGCCGCCGGGCACCCGCTGCACCCCGCGGCCAAGGGCCGCCAGCCCATGACCCCCGACGAGGTGCGCCGCTACGCCCCCGAGCTGGGGGCGGCGCTCCAC
>CALGFH010000402.1 GCA_937881255.1 uncultured Actinomycetes bacterium | reverse complement strand
AGCCGTTGGCGGTGCACTGCACGTGCGTGGCACCCGCCTGCACCGCGGCCACGGTCGCGAGGGGCCTCACCGCCGCGTCACGCTCCGGTGCCGCGCTGGCGGTCCAGGCGGCGCCGGACCCAGGGCGGCGGGCCGGGCGGGCGGCGCGGGTAGTCGTCCGGGCCCTCGACGAGCACGCTGGCGTAGGCGGTGTCCTTGGTGTCGGACAGGGTCAGGTGCCAGCGCAGGGCGCCCAGCAGGTGGGCCCAGTCGGCCAGCTCGCCGGTGAGCTTGACCGTGGGGGCGCCCGAGGGCAGGTTGGTGACCTCGATCTCGGTGTAGGCGAACCCCGAGAACCCGACCCCGAGCGCCTTGGAGGTCGCCTCCTTGGCCGCCCACCGCTTGGCCAGGTAGGCGACCTCGCCCACGCCCCGGCGGGCGGCCGCGTCCAGCTCGGCCTTGGTGTAGACGCGCTCGCGGAAGCGGGGGTGGCGCTCCAGGGCACGGCGGATCCGGGCGACCTCGATGGCGTCGATCCCGATCCCGACGATCATCGAACCCCGAACTTGGCCCTGGTCGACGGCCGGGTGAGCAGGAAGATGATCAGCGCGTCGATCAGCAGCCCGAGCAGGTTGCCGCCGACCAGGGCGAGCAGGGCCGACACCCCGACCACCACAAGGGCCAGGTACCAGCCCCACTGGCGGCCCTGGAGCAGCCCGACCCCGGCGGCGATCAGCCCGACGACCAGCACCAGCGGGATGAGCAGGAGGCCGTTGCCGTTGACCATGTTGGAGAGCAGCGGGAAGCCGACGAAGGCGGCGTCGATGAACAGGAAGATGGCGACGATGCTGACCGCCTGGTCGGGATCGATGTCGTAGGCCATCGCGCTACTCGACCGTCACGCTCTTGGCCAGGTTGCGGGGCTTGTCGATCGGGCACCCGCGGGCGACAGCCACGTGGTACGAGAGCAGCTGCAGGGGGATCAGGCAGACCAGCGGGGCCAGCAGCTGGGCCGTCGGCGGCACCCGGAGCACGTGGGTGGCGTGGGCCGCGACCTCGCGGTCGCCGTCCTCGGCGATGGCGATGATGGCCGCGCCCCTGGCCGCCACCTCCTGGATGTTGGTCAGCATCTTGGCGTAGACGTGGCTGGAGGGGTGGACGACCACCACCGGGGTCCCGTCCTCGATCAGGGCGATCGGCCCGTGCTTGAGCTCGGCCGCCGGGTAGCCCTCGGCGTGGAGGTAGGAGATCTCCTTGAGCTTGAGCGCCCCCTCCAGCGCCATCGGGTAGCCGACGTGGCGCCCCAGGAACAGCCAGTCGTGGGCGTCCTTGTACTGCTCGGCGACCTTGCGGACCTGGTCGCTGCGCTCCAGGCAGAGCTCGACCTTGCCCGGGACCTGCTCCAGCTCGCGGACCACCGAGGCGACCTCGTCGGTGAACATCGTCCCCCGCACCTGGGCCAGGTAGAGGGCGACCAGGTACATGGCGGCCAGCTGGGTGGCGAAGGTCTTGGTCGCGGCCACGCACACCTCGGGCCCGGCCCGGGTGTAGAGGACCGCGTCCGACTCCCGCGGGATCGACGCCCCGACGGTGTTGCAGACGGTCAGCACCCGGGCCCGCTGGCGCCGGGCGTAGCGGACCGCCCCCAGGGTGTCGGCCGTCTCCCCCGACTGGGAGATGGCGATGACCAGGGTGTTGCGGTCCAGCACGGGGTCGCGGTAGCGGAACTCGCTGGCGATCTCGATCTCCACCGGCAGCCGGGTCCAGTGCTCGATGGCGTACTTGGCCACCAGCCCCGAGTGGTAGGCGGTCCCGCAGGCGACCACGAACACCTTGTCGACCTCGCGCAGCTCGTCCTCGCTCATCCGCAGCTCGTCGAGCAGCAGCCGCCCCTGGGGGTCGGTCCGCCCCTCGAGGGTCTGCTTGATGGCCAGCGGCTGCTCGTGCATCTCCTTGAGCATGAAGTGCTCGTAGCCGCCCTTCTCGGCCGCCGACAGGTCCCAGTCGACGTGGTGCTCGTACGCCTCCACCGGGTCCCCGTCCAGGTCGGTCACGTCCAGCCGTTCCGGGGTCGCGACCACGACCTGGTCGTCCTCCAGGATCACCCCGTCCTTGGTGTGGTCAAGGAAGGCCGCGAAGTCGCTGGCCACGAAGTTCTCGCCCTCGCCGCGCCCCGCGACCAGCGGCAGGTCCCGCTTGGCCCCGACCACCACCCCCGGGTCCCCCTGGTGCAGCACGGCCAGCGCGAACGACCCTTCCAGCCGCTTCAGCGCCTTGCGCACCGCATCCGCGAACCCCAGCCCCTCGGCCAGCGCCCCCTCGACCAGATGGGCGACACACTCGGTGTCGGTCTGCGACGCGAACCGGTGCCCATCCGCCTCCAGCTGCTGCCGCAAGGTGTAGAAGTTCTCGATGATCCCGTTGTGGATCACCGCCACCCGCCCCGAGCAGTCGAGATGGGGATGGGCGTTCCGGTCGGTCGGCTGCCCATGGGTCGCCCACCTGGTGTGCCCGATCCCGCTCACCCCGTTGAGCGCGGTGTCGGACCCGAGCGCCTGCTCCAGCGCCTCCAGCTTCCCAGCCCTCCGGACGACCTGGACCTCCCCCCCGTCCAGCACCGCCACCCCAGCCGAGTCATACCCCCGGTACTCGAGCCGCCGCAGCCCCTCGAGCAGGATCGGAAGCGCCTGCTGGTTCCCGGCGTACCCGACGATCCCACACATGCGAAGGCTCCTCTCGGCCGCGCAGTCTGGTCCCCGACACCGATGATGTCAGTCGAGAGGGTACAGGGAACCGCCCTGCCGGCTCACCCGGCTGGCTGAGGGTGGCCCTCGACCCGAACCCGCTCCCGCGCCGGGTTGCCCACGAGGCGGTTCTCGGACAGGAACGGGCGGGCGCTGCCCTTGGAGGCGACCGAGAACGCCGCCTTCCTGTTGGCCCGGATCAGGTTGCCCCGGACCAGGCCGACCCGGAGGCCGGCGAGGTGGACGCCGTCGAGGACGTTGGACTCGATGCTGTTGTCCATGACGGCGGTGCCGCGGGCGTCGGTGGAGAGCCAGACGCCCATCTCGTTGTCGAGGAGGCGGTTGGCGGGGCCGATCTCGGCGGTGCCTTCGGCGATGAAGACGCCGGCGCGGTGGTTGAAGTCGATCAGGTTCTTGGAGGCGGTGACCTGGGTGGCGCCGCTGGAGATCCTCAGGCCGTCGAGGCGGTTGGCGGCGAGGCGGTTGTCGTCGGCGACGATCGAGCGGGAGCGGCCGTGGATGTGGAGGCCGATGTCGTTGCCGTAGACGACGTTGCCGGTCAGGCGGAGGCGCAGGGAGCCGTCGACGTCGATGCCGGAGCGCCGGTTGTCGTGGACCTCGTTGGCGGTGAGGGTGGCGTCGTTGGAGCCCTGGAACACGACCATGCCGTGGCCGGCGTTGGCGTAGGACTGGTTGCCGCGGACGGTGGCGTTGGAGCAGCCGACGGCCAGGGTCAGGCCGTGCCTGGCGTTGTGGCGGAAGACGTTGTCCTCGATGCGGAGGTTGCGGGTGCCGCTGAGGTAGGCGCCGTACCAGTTGCCGGCGAAGGTCGAGCGGTGGATGGTCCCGCTGGTCGCCTTGGTGCGCCAGGCGACGCCGGAGCGCTCGGCCCGGGCGTAGCCGAGCTGCTCCATGCGTGAGCGGAGCACGTTCATCACCGCGCCGTCGCGGGCCAGGACCCAGGCCCGGCCGTCGTCGACCTGGTCGTCGGGGCGGCCGGTGCCCGGGGCCCATGAGGTCACCGTGCTGTCGGTGATCTCGAGGTTGCCGCCGCGGGCCTCCAGGCCGACGAACCGGTTGGGCTCCGAGTGCAGGCGCAGGGTCGCCTTGCGGACCTCCAGGGTGGCCCCGGGGCGGATGACCAGGGACCGGGACAGCAGCCAGGTCCCGTCCTGGCGGGTCAGGATGTCGGTCCGGCCGTCCCTGGCCAGGGCCTCGGCCAGGGCGGGGAGGTCGATCCGGCCGCCGAGCAGCTCCAGGCGCTCGCCGCCCGGGACCTCCCGGATGCCGTAGCTGCCGGGCTCGGCCGGCGCCCGGGCGACCAGGTGGCCCGCGGCCGCGCCGAGCAGGGTCATGCCGAGGAGCGCGACCCCGGCGCCGGCCAGCCGGCGGCGCTTACCACTTCGCGACACCCCAGGGCACCTCCTTCAGGCTGCGTTCGGTGCGGTTGCGGCTCAGGTGCAGCAGCTGGAGGGCGATCGCCACCGCCAGGTAGGCGACGCCGACCAGGGCCAGCCAGGGGACCGGGCCGGGCGGCGAGATGAGCCGGTTGGCCAGCACCGCCCGGGGCGGCGACCCGGCCAGGGGGCTCGGCGACTCGATCGAGGAGGTCCGGACCCGGACGAGGCCGCCCGGCCGGACCTCGACCCCGGCGGTGGCGGCGCGCACGGTGGCGTCGTCGACGGCGGCGATGCCCCGGCCGGTGACGACGATCCCCTGGCCGACCTCGGCCACGGTGGTCCCGCGGAGGCGGGCCGGGGCCCGGATCTCGACGCCGATCGGCGACCCGGTGACCCGGTCGTCGCGACTGGTCGCCCCCGGGGGCCTCCAGGACCAGGCCCTTCTCCACCGACCCGCCGACCTGGTTGCCGAGCAGCCGGACGGCGTAGGCGCCGCCGTAGAGCTCGACGCCGATGCGGTTGCCGGCCAGCTGGTTGCGCTGCACCCGGTTGTCGCCGCTGCGCAGGTTGACCCGGATGCCGACCCGGTTGCGGCGGACGACGTTGCCGCGGACCAGGTTGTCCGACGAGCCGAGGAGCACGATCCCGTCGCCCTCGTTGCCCTCGACCAGGTTGTCGCTGACGGTGTTCCGGTCGGACCGCTCGTCGAGGACGATGCCGTTGTCCCCGTTGGCGAAGGAGCGGTTCCCGCGCACCACCCCGTCGGTCACGTCCTCGGAGAACACGATCCCATGGGCGCCGTTGCGGTACGCCTGGTTGCGCTCCACCACCAGCCGCCGGCTGCCGGTGTGCGGGTCGAGCCCGTAGAGCTGGTTGTCGCGGAAGACGTTGCCCCGGAACACCAGGCCCTGGGCCTGGTAGGTGTAGGCGCCGAAGAAGTTGTGGTGGAACACCGAGTCGGTGGCCCCGCCGGTGGAGCGCCGCCAGTTCACCCCGTAGGCCGAGGCCCGGTCGGAGCCGAGGTGAGCGAAGGTCGAGCGGACGATCCACAGATCGGACCCGTCGGCGTACTCGACGAACGGCCGGCTGCCCGAGTTCCTGGCCGGGCGGCGGCGCTGCGGGTCCCAGGAGGTCACGGTCACGCCGGTGAACCGGGCGGTCGCGCCCATGGCGCTGATGTAGACCTCGGGGTCGTCGAGCAGCCGGACCTGGCGGACGGCCGGGGCTGCGACCTCGAGCGCGCTGCCCGGGGCCTGGACGAGCGCGACCCGGAGCAGGAAGGTCCCGGGTGCCGTCTCCTCGATCCAGCCCGCCTGGGCGGTCCGGGCCAGGGCGGCGGCCACGTCGACCAGGGAGGCCCCGCGCCGGCCCGGGAACGGGATGCTGGCCACCATCGCCGGGCCCCGCAGCAGCTCCAGGCGGTCCGGGCGGACGATCACGTGGCGGCGGGTGGACGACAGGAACTTCTTGGGCGACCGGAGGATGTCGAGGGCGTCCGGCTCCAGGCGGGTCACCTTCCGCGGGGCGGCGGCGGCCCGGGGCGCCGGGAGCAGCCCGGCGGTCCCGACCGCCAGCAGCAGGGACGCGGCCAGGGCCAGGGTGGCCGGGCGCCGGAGGCGGGAGCGAGACCGGAACATCAGGACGCCCTCGCCTCCGACGCCGCGGCCGGCTCGGCGGTGCGCACCACCCGCTTGGAGGTGGCCGAGACCTCGACGTCGCGGGTCAGCCAGCGCTGCTTGCGGATGGTCAGCAGGGCCGCGATCTTGACCAGGGCCATCGCGAACGACATCACGATGAAGACCGGCACCATGGTCAGGATGTGGCTGGGCCGGCGCTCCAGGTGGGGCAGCATCTTGGCCGAGCGGCTGACCAGCCACCACAGCGCCAGCAGCTGTGCCACCTGCCAGTGGCCGGCCGCGACGGCCATGGCCATGAAGACCGGCGCGACCAGCAGGGTGAAGGAGCTGGCCGCCTTGTCGAGCATGGAGAAGGCCAGGAAGCGGTGGCGCCGCCAGAGCCAGCGGCTGCCCAGCGCCCGCAGGTCGCTGCGCCAGGTGTTGCGCGACCACCGCAGCCGCTGCCGGAGGAAGGTGCGGCCGTCCCGGGGGAAGGTCGACCAGACGCGGGCCGACCGCTGCAGCACGGTGCGGTGGCCGCCCTCCAACACCAGGGTGGTCAGCCGCTTGTCGTCGCCGGACATGCAGGGGACGCCGAGGAAGGTCTCGCTCATGAACCGCTCCGAGTGGCGCAGCAGCAGCGACCGGCGGTAGACGGCCGTCCGGCCCCGAGAGGCAGGACACGGCCCGGCCGACCACCGTCTGGGAGGCGATCTCGTCGAAGTAGCGGTAGTCCAGGTACATGTCGTTGAGGTGCTCCCAGACGGTGCGCGGCGCGGCCACGTTCTGCCTGGTGCCGACCCCGCCGACCCGGGGGTCGGCGAACGGCTCGCAGACCCGCACGGCCACGTCCCCGGCCCAGATGGTGTCGGAGTCGACCAGGGCGACCAGCGGCGTCCGGGCCGCCTCCCAGCCCCGGCGCAGGGCGTCGCGCTTGCCGGGCACGTCGGTGGGGATGACCCGCACCGGGTACTCCCTGGCGATGCGCAGGCAGGCCGTGTCCGTCACGTCGATCACGCAGATGACCTCCAGGACGTCGTTGACCAGCCAGGACTCGAGCGCCTGGCGGAAGACGCGCGGGTGCTCCTGGTAGACCGGGACGACGATGGTCAGCGGCTCGAAATGGCCCGTCCTGGCCGGCCGGTAGAGCGAGGCCGGGACCCGCCGGATCAGCCAGCTGGCCCAGCGGACCAGGCCAAGCACCCCGAGCGGGATGTAGGTCGCGAAGGCGGAGAGGTCCATGCGCATCCGATCGGCGTGCTGCCCGTTCAGGGGGCGAGGGCGTCGCTGGCCAGCCCGTCACGCGACTCGAGCTCGATGATCGGGTCGCCGGCCTCCGACAGCTCGCGGGCGACCAGACGCTCGAGGGCGTCGTTGACCTGGATGACCGCGGACAGCAGGGGCATCGGCACCCCGATCTGCTCGGCCAGCCCGAGGAAGCCCTTGGTGTCCTTGGGCAGGCACACGCCGCCGTAGGGCGCGCCCCCGCGGATGCCGTAGTCCGGGTTGGTGGAGGCCTCGGCCGACCGGCTGACGGTGGTGGCGATGTCGTCGGCGGCCAGCCCGAGCCGCTGGCAGACCAGCCACATCTCGTTCCAGAAGCTGATCTTGGTCGCGTTGAAGATGTTGTGGCAGCACTTCACCATCTCGGCCGCGGCCGGGTTGTCGAAGGTCCGGACCTCGCCCCCGAAGCTCGAGGTGAGGCTGCACAGCCGGTCGACGGTCGACCGGCTCCTGGCCCCGATCACCGTCATCCAGGGGAACAGGAAGTCCTCCAGGGCGGTGGCCGCGCGCAGGAACTCGGGGTTCGAGGCGAGCCCGAACCCCTGGTTGACCCGCTTGCCCGAGTCCTGCTCGAGCAGTGGCTGGACGACCTGCTCGCAGGTCCCCGGGGGCACGGTCGAGCGCACCACCACGGTGTGGAACGCGCCGGCTCCGGCCAGCGCCCGGCCCACCGCCCTGGTGCCGTCGACGAACGCCGACAGGTCGTAGCGGTGCCCCTGGTTGGGCGTTGGCAGGGTCAGGAACACGAACGACGGCCCCTCGGGCAGCTCAACGCCGGTCGTGGCCGCGTAGCCCTCGCCCCGCAGGGCCTCGACCCGGGCGGCGTCGATGTCGACGAAGCGGACGGCATGGCCGGCGGCGGCGAACCCCTTGCCGGTCGAGCTGCCGACCACGCCGGAGCCGATGATCACAACCTCTGCCAACGTGCATCCCCCCGAGCTGTTCGATGGTGCGTTATCCGCTTAGTGGATAAAACGGTTGTAGTGCATGAGGCGTGCGAACAGCTCGATTAGATACGAGCACATCGGAGCTTCGCCGTCGGGAGAACGGCGTAGTCAGGAACGAGGGAGCGCTGGCGCCGGGTTGGCTACGCCATCTGGTTCGTGCGCCCGCGACGGTTGCGGGCGAAGGTGTTGCCCGCGATCGGGCCCTGGGGGCGGCGCATGACCTTGAGACCGTAGCGGGCGTTGTCGGTGAGGGTGTTGCCGACCGCGTCGTTGCGCACGCCCTGAGTCTTCTTTTCCCCGCCGAGGCGGATGCCGGCGCCGGCGTGCCGGGTCGAGACGTTGTACCGGAAGGTGGTGTGGTCGCCCCGCGAGGCGAGCCCGGCCCCGTCGGGGTCGTCGCTCCCCGAGCAGCGGTTGCGCTCGACCAGGTTCCTGAGGGCCGCCTCCTTGACGTCGACGCACTCGGCGGTGGCGGCGATGCGGTTGTGGTGCACCCGGTTGCCGTTGGAGCGGTCGGGCCGGCCGCCGGACTGCTCCGGGGCCGTGCCGATGTAGATGGCCTCGCCGTTCTTGGCCCCCCTGGCCAGGTCGAAGCGGACCCGGCCACAGCGCGCGATGACGTTGCTGGCGACCTCGTTGGCCTGGGCGTGGCCCTTGAGCCGGACGCACTCGCCGCCGGCGTCGTGCAGCCGGTTGCCCAGCAGGCGGACGCCCCTGGCGCCCTGCACCCAGACGAGGATGTTGGCGTCCGAGAGCTCCAGCGACTGGAGGGTCACGTGGTCGTGCAGGACCTGGACCAGCCGGCCCCGGGCCAGGCCACGGGGCCCGACCAGGTGGGCCCCTGGCCGCCCGAGGACCCGGATGGGGGCGGCCGGGCGCCCGGGACGGACCGTGCGCACCTCCTCCGCGTACCGCCCCGGGCCGACCAGCACGGTGTCGCCGGCCACGGCGGCGGCCACGGCCTGGGCGATGCGGGGACAGGGCCTGGCCATGGAGCCGTCCCCGGGCGCCACCGCATCGGCGGCGACGTGCAGCGTCCTCGGGTGGTCGCTCCAGGTGAGGTCACCGGCGGGCGCCGGGACCCCAAGCGCGACCGCCGCGGCCATGAAGGCCGCCAGCAGCACCTGCATTCCTCGACCT
>CALGFH010000401.1 GCA_937881255.1 uncultured Actinomycetes bacterium | reverse complement strand
AGCGCCCTCAAGGCCGGCGGCACCGGGCGCAGCGAGTTCGCCCGGGCGCGGGCCCGCGGGGTCTGCCCCCGCCACGGCTCGGAGCTGTCGACCGCCAAGGTCGGCGGCCGCACGACCCGCTGGTGCCCTCAGGACCAGCACTGAGGCGCGACGGCCGGACCGGGCCGGGTTAGCATCAGGCTGGACCCCGGCGCCGGAGCGAACCGATGCCAGAGGACTTCGTGCTCCTCGGCCGGCTGCTGCTGGCAGCCGTGCTCGGTGGCGCCATCGGCGCCGAGCGTGAGCTCAACGACCAGGCGGCCGGGCTGCGCACCCACATGCTCCTGACCATCGGGGCGTGCCTGTTCACCCTGATCTCGGCCTACGGGTTCGGCAGCGGCATCGGGACCGACCCGAGCCGCCTGGCCGCCCAGATCGTCACCGGGATCGGGTTCCTGGGCGGCGGCGCCATCGTCCGCCACGGGCTGACGGTCAAGGGCCTGACCACGGCGGCCAGCATCTGGGCGACGGCCTCGGTCGGGGTGGCGGTCGGGGCCGGCAGCTACGTGCTCGGGATCGGCGGGGCCGTGCTGGTGGTGGGCACGCTGTTCGGGCTCCGCCGGGTCAGCAACGTGCTCCAGCGGTGGGGGGTCTCACGCGAGGAGTTCGCCCTGGTCACCGTCCCGGGGTTCGACATCCAGCGGATCGTGGAGCTCGTGGAGGGCGAACGGGTGGACCTGCGTGGCCTGGAGCACCACGAGGACGAGGACGGGGACCGGGTGGTGCTGCTGGTCAAGCTGCGGCCCCGCTACCGGCCCGAGCAGCTGCTCGGTGCCCTCCGGCGCGTGGAGGGCGTGCTCCAGGTCGAGTGGGAGCACTGACCGGCGTCGGTCAGGCCAGGCCGAGGCGACCAGGGAGCTCGGCCGGGTCGCAGGTGAGGCCGACCAGGAACGGCCCGAAGCGGCCGTAGGACGCGGTCACCTCGTCGAAGCGCATGTCGTAGACGACCTCCTTGATGGCGCTCAGGTCGTCGGCCAGCAGGGTGACGCCCCACTCGAAGTCGTCCAGGCCGGTGGAGCCGGTGACCAGCTGGAGGACCCGGCCGGTGTAGCGGCGCCCGACCTTGCCGTGGCCGTGCATCAGCTCGCGGCGCCGGCCGAACGGGAGCTGGTACCAGTTGGCGCCCGGGTCGCGGGCCTTGCTCATGGGGTAGAAGGCCAGCACCGCCCGGCGGGGGAGGCGCGGGTGCAGCCGGTCCTCGCGCTGGCCGGCCAGGCGCTCCAGCGCCTTGGCGACCTTCTCCTCCAGGTCGTCGACGCCCTGGGCCTGGAGCCGGGCCCGGACGTCGTCCTCGGTCTCCATGTACTCCGAGACCTCGGTGAGGGACAGGAACGAGTAGGCCGGCTCCAGCGGGCCGACCGCCCGCAGCGACCTGGCCAGGGTCTCGTGCCGGACCAGGTCGGGGCCGACGGCCATCACGCCGAGGTCGGCCTTGAGGCCGAGGACCGAGGCGCACAGCACCTGGTGGTCCGGCGCGGCCGCGAAGGCGTCCAGGGCGGCCACCAGCTCCTTGCCGGCCTGGGCCGGGTCGGGGGAGCGGCTGGGGTGGGCGCGGAAGAACAGGTGCGTGACCCCCCAGCCGGTCGAGGGGACGACGGGATCCATGCGGTGGCTGCCTCCTCGGTTCGGCGCCGGCGGTGCCCGGGCGACACCATCGTGCCTGCTCGCACAGTGGTTTGCCGAGTTCGGCGCAGATGCGTCAGCACTTTCGACGAGATAGACGAGATTGAGACTATTGACATGACTGACCGGGTGCTAGCATCCGGCCGAGTAAGGGGGAACGCTCCCGTCGCAACGCGGTCCGAGCTGTCCCTGCCCGCCGGGTCTGGTACCGGCCCGGCACGTTGGTTGCTGTCGAAGGTGAAGGTGAAGGGAGGGACAGGAGTTCGTGACCAGCGGTGTCGTCAAGTGGTTCAACCCTGACAAGGGCTACGGCTTCATCGCCCGTCCCGACGGCGAGGACGTCTTCGTGCACTTCTCCGCGATCCAGATGGAGGGGTACCGGTCGCTCGACGAGGGACAGATGGTGGAGTTCGACGTCACCCAGGGGCCCAAGGGGCTGCAGGCCGCAAACGTGCGCCCGATGACCCCGGAGTGACCTGATCTCACAGCCAACCGGCCCGCCCGGCCTCCAGGCCCGGCGGGCCGGATACCGTCCCAGCCCCGGCTGACCTCCGCTCAGCTCCGCGAGCCGCCGGGGTGGTCGCGCAGGTAGCGCTCGACCTCGGCCACCAGCTCCTCGGGCGGGAGGTCGGCGAGGCCCGGCGAGCCCTCCCCGTCGTCCCCCACCTCTTCCCCGTCGTCCTCGTCGGTGTCGGCCTCGAGCCGCTCGATGTAGCCGGCCAGCTCCGGGTTCTCGTCGACCAGCTCGGCCACGGCGGTGTCGAAGGCGTCGGTCTGGCCGGCCAGGGCGCTGGTGTCGACGGCCATCGGCAGCAGCCGCCGCAGCTCCCTGACCAGCGCCATGGCCCCCCACGGGTTGGGGGCCAGGTTGAGGTAGTGGGGCAGGGCGGCCCAGAGGCCGACGGTCGGGATGCCCTCCCGGGTGGCCGCGTCACCGACCACCCCCAGGATCCCGGTGGGGCCCTCGTAGCGGGAGACGCTCAGCCCGAGCCGCTCGGCCAGGTTCCGGTCGCCGGCCGAGCTGACCACCTGGACCGGCCGGGTGTGGGGGACGTCGGCCAGCAGCGCGCCCACCGTGACCACCATCTCGACCCCGAGGCTGACCGCGACCTGGACGATCTCGGAGGCGAAGGTCCGCCAGCGCAGGTTGGGCTCGTGGCCCCTGACCACGATCAGGTCGTGATCCGCCGCCGGCAGATGGGCGGCGCGCAGCTCGACCGACGGCCACTCGATCAGCCGGTGCCCTTCGACCAGCCGCACCGTCGGCCGGGTCGCCTGGAAGTCGTAGAACTCCTCGGGGTCGATGGTGGCGAAGGTCTCGGCGGCCAGCCCGTCCGCGATCGCGTCCAGGGCGGAGGTGGCCGCCTCACCGGCGTCGTTCCAGCCATCGAAGGCGGCCAGCAGCACGGGGCCACGGAGCCGGGGCCGCCGGATCAGGGTCGTGTGGTCCATGGCCTCCACGATGCCACGGAAGGCAAGGGCGGCGCAGACCGGCCTACGTAGCACCGGGTACGACGGCCAGGGCAGCCGGGTCCGCCGATGGGGCGATATTTCTCGCAAGAGGGCCGTCGTCCCCCTATGGCACAACACAACGCGCGAAAACGGCGTACTATGCCCTCTGCGGCCCCTCGCGCTGTCTTGGCCCCCCCGGATGGCGCGGGGGCCCTTTATGCTCCGGGTCCCGGCAGCCGTTCCGGGTCGACCGGCTGCGCGCGGCGGATGACCTCGCGGACCGGGTCCTCGGCGTCCCAGTCGTTGACGATCAGGGCCGCCCTGGGGACGCCCCCGGCCAGGTACCAGGCGACGAACCTGGGCTCGGCGACCTCGCGGCTGCCCCGCACCACCAGCTCGTCCCACTTCCTGACGTGGCCGAGGTAGGACAGCGACAGGTCGAACTGGTCGGAGAAGAAGTAGGGGATCCGGTCGTAGGGCTCGCCCGCCCCGGCCAGGTTGCGGCCGGCCAGCAGCCCCTGGTTGAGGGCCTCGGCCCAGTGCTCGATGCGGATCCGCCCGAACAGCGGGTGCTCGGCGTTGGCGACGTCGCCGGCGGCGAACACGCCGTCGGCCGCCCGCAGCCGCTGGTCGACCAGGATGCCGTTGTCGACCGGCAGGCCGGCCCGCTCGGCCAGGTCGGTGTCGGGCCGGACCCCGACCCCGATGACCACCAGGTCGGCCGGCAGCCGGCTGCCGTCGGGCAGCACCACCGCCTCGACGGTGTCGCGGCCCTCCAGCCGCTCGGCCTTGGTCCGGGTGCGCACGTGCACCCCCCGGTCGCGCAGGAAGGCCTCGAAGAAGCGGCCCATCTCGGGACCGACCGCCCTCGTCCAGAGGGTGTCGGCCAGCTCGAGGAGGGTCACCCGGGTGTCCATCTGGGTGGCGCTGGCGGCCACCTCGGCCCCGATGAAGCCGCCGCCGAGGATCACCATGCTCTCGGCCCAGGAGATGGCGGCCCGCAGCCGCTCGGCGTCGTCGACGGTGCGCAGGTAGTAGACGCCCTCCAGCTCCTCGCCGGGCAGCTCCAGGCGGACCGGCTGGGCGCCGGTGGCCAGCACCAGGCCGGCGCCGTAGTGGAGCTGGTCGCCGACCTCGGTGGTGACCGTGCGGGTGGCCGGGTCGAGGGTGCTCGCCCGGGTCGCCAGCAGCAGCTCGACCTCGTGGTCGCGGTACCAGTCCTCGTCGTGGGTGCGGGTCGTGTCGCGCCCGGCCTCGCCGCGGAGGAACTCCTTGGACAGCTTGGGCCGCTCGTAGGGGAGCTCGGGCTCGGCGGTCAGCACCACCGCCGTGCCCTGGCCGCCGGCCGCCCTGACTCCCTCGGCCGCCTTGGCGGCGGCGACCCCGCCGCCGATGATCACGAACTCCACGTCGCGGACGGCCATGGGAGCCACCTCCGGCGGTCAGGGTCCTCGGGTCGGAAGCCTAGCCTTCCTCGGTGGTTAGTGCCTCCAGCGCCCGGATCCTTACCAGGTAGGAGGGCCCGGGGTGATAGGCGCGGGTGCGCTCGACCCGCCGGGCCACGGCGGCCGGGACCAGGGCGCCGAGCGGCTGGCCGGCGGCGGCGGCCGCCCGGGCCTGGGTGGCCGACCGCTCGGGCACCCAGGCCGGGGTGGGCAGCGGGGCCGCCCGCAGGGGCAGGTCGGTGGCGGGGTGGCCGGACCGCTCGGCGACCAGCAGGCTGGCCGCCCGGTCAAGGCGGCCCAGGGCCGCCGCCGGGTCGTCGTACCAGCGAGGCTCGGCCAGCTGGGCCGCCTTGTCCGCCCCGACCAGCAGGGCGACCTGGCCCCCGGTGGCCTGCCCGAGGGCCTCGGCCATGTCGACCAGCAGCGGGTGGCTGGCCGCGGCCACCACCGCCCAGGGGTGGCGGCGGGCCCAGGCCGCGACCCAGTCGAGCCGGTCCAGCGGGTGGGCGCGCTCCAGGCCCTCCTTGGCCAGGCTGACCGGGGCCATGGCCAGCACCACGACCGCGCAGCCGGCCCGGTGGCCGGCCACGGCCAGGGCGGCGTGGGCCCGGGTGAAGGGGTTGAAGGTCCCGGCCAGCAGCCCGGCCAGGGCGGCCCGGGGCAGGGGGCCGGCGACCGGCTCCAGCCGGGGCGGCCCGCCGCCGGCGGCCCGGGCGCGGGCCAGGGCGGCGGCCAGCGGGGCCAGCCGCCGCCGCTCGGCGGCCGTGAGCGTCGAACCTGCCATGGGCCGAGGATGCCACCAGGGGGGTGTGGATACTCGCCCGCGTCCTCTGGGCCCCTCGGCTACCCTCCCACCGGGGCTCCCACCACGGGCGGGAGTCGCTGCGGCGTGAGGCGGGCCATGTCGGCGGCCGGGACCGGCCGGGAGAAGTGGTAGCCCTGGGCCAGGTGGCAGCCCAGCGCGGCCAGGGCCTCGGCCTGCTCCGGCTGCTCGACCCCCTCGGCCACCGTGTCCAGGTGCAGGGTCGCGGCCAGAGCGAGGATGGCCCTGGCGACCGCCGACTCCTCGGCGGTGCCGGCCACGCCGTCCACGAACGACTTGTCGATCTTGACCGCGTCGATCGGCATCTGGCGCAGGTAGGCCAGGGACGAGTAGCCGGTCCCGAAGTCGTCGATGGCCAGGTGGACCCCGAGCCCCTTGAGCTCGTGGAGGCGGACGATGGCCACCTCCAGGTCGTGCATCAGCACGCTCTCGGTGATCTCCAGGGCCAGGCAGTCGGGGGAGAGCCCGGAGTCGCGCAGGGCCGCGGCCACGCTGGCCGCCAGGTCGTTGCGGAGCAGGTGGTGGGCGGACAGGTTGACGTGCAGCAGCAGCGGGCCGGCCTCGGCCACCCAGCCGGCCACCTGGCGGCAGGCCTGGCGCAGCACGAACCGGTCGAGCTCGACCACCAGGCCGGTCTCCTCGGCCAGGGGGATGAACTCGGCCGGGGGGACCAGGCCACGGTCCGGCCGCGGCCAGCGGACGAGCGCCTCGGCCCCGGCGACCCGGCCGGTGTGCAGGTCGACGATCGGCTGGTAGTGGACCACCAGCTCGTGGCGCTCGATGGCGCCCTCGAGGGCGGCCTGGACGTCGTGGCGGTCGCGGACCGAGCGCAGCATCGAGGACTGGAACACCTCGTAGGTGCCCTTGCCGCGGCTCTTGGCGGCGTACATGGCGATGTCGGCGTTGCGCAGCAGCTGGGCCTCGTCGAGGGCGAGGCGCTCGTCGATGGCGATGCCGACGCTGGCCCGGACGGTGACCTGGCCGCCAACCAGGGGGAAGGGCGCGGCCAGGGTGGCGATGACCCGGTCGGCGAGCCGGCGGGCGGTGGCCAGGTCGGTGTCCTCGGCCAGGATGGCGAACTCGTCCCCGCTGAGCCGGCCCACGGTGTCGTGCTCGCGCAGGCAGCTGCGCAGCCGGGCCGCGACCTCGCGCAGCAGCCGGTCGCCGGCGCCGTGGCCCAGGTTGTCGTTGACCACCTTGAAGTCGTCCAGGTCGACGAACAGCACGGCCAGGCAGCCGCCGTCGCGGCGCGCCCTGGACAGCGCGTGCCGCACCCGGTCGTTGAACAGGGCCCGGTTGGCCAGGTCGGTGAGGCTGTCGTGGAACGCCTGGTGCTCGAGCTGGGTGGCCAGGGCGTCGCGCTCGCTGAGCGAGGCCCGCAGCACGCCCTCGGTGCCCCGCAGCTCGCGCACGGTGGCCTCGTTCTCGCGGACCAGGTCGGCCATGCGGATCAGCACCAACAGGAACAGCAGGGCGCAGCCGGCCACGATCACCGGGATGTCGAGGCGCTGGTCGCGGACCGCCTGGACGGCCAGGATGGCCGGGGCCATCAGCGAGGCGACGGCCAGGCAGGCCAGCCGGGTCCGGGTCAGCCCCTTCCGGGGGGCCGGGACCGCGTCGGTGAGGGTGGCGACCGACGGGTCGAGCACGGCCGCGCCCCACAGGGCGTAGGCGACCAGCCAGCCGGCCTCCACCGGGCTGGACGGGTCGTAGGTGCCGAGCAGCACCAGCAGGGCCCGCCCGGCGTCGGCGGCCACCAGGACCAGCCAGCCCGGTGGTCATCAGCAGATAGGCCCGGCTGCGGTCGCCGCCGCCGATGGCCAGCCGGATGACCAGGGCCAGGATCAGCACGTCGAGAACGACGTAGAGCATCGACAGGACCCGCTCGACCATTGGCAGCGAGGCGTCGGCCGAGTACGGCGAGGCCAGGAACACCCAGGCCAGCATGCCGACCCCGGTCGAGATCACGGTGGCGTCGATCAGGCTGGCCCGGTCCCGGCCCGGGCTGCGGGACCGGATGAGCATGGCGTAGCCGCCGATGCCGATCAGGTAGGCCACCATGGTCAGCGCGGCCGCGGCCACGCTCCCCCCGGCCCGGGTCACCGCCGCCGACGACCCCAGCGACCCGGCGACGAACCCGACCGCCTCCCCGGTCGCGAACAGCTTGAAGGGCCGGGGCCGGGACGGCCGCCAGAGCCGGATCGAGGCCAGGGTGGCCGCGATCGTGGCCAGGCACAGCACGACCAGCGCCCCCACCCGCAGCGCCGGGTACGGCAGGTACACGTAGGCGAGCGCGAGCACGCAGCCCCCGCCCAGGTGGTACCGCCACAGCGTCGTCCGCACCGGCGCTCCCGTAAGTCCGCTGCCAGGGTCGTCAGGTCTGCTGACCTGATCGGCACCCAGGCGCCCGACTCAAGGAATTCGTCCGGGGCTAGCCGGCCAGGACGATGTCGAAGCGGGCCCGCAGGGCCGCCGGTCCCGGCCCGGGGGCCGGCGTCAGGGGCACGACCGCGCCCGGGGGGTCGGGGCCGAGCCAGGGGTCGCCCTCGAACAGCAGCTCGGTCAGCAGGCCGTCGGCGTCCGGGTGGCGCACCTCGAAGTGGATGTGGGCCGGCGGCGGCCGCGCCTCACCCTTGTAGTGGCCCGGCCGGACCGTCTCGAACCGGTAGCGCCCTCCTGCGTCGGTCCGCAGCCCCGCCCCCAGGTAGCAGCACTGCCCGCCGCCGGTTCCCTGCCCCGGCCCGTACTCGCCGGCCGCGTTCGTCTGCCACACCTGGATCGAGGCCCCGGCCAGCGGCGTCCTGCAGTCCGCGCCGTACACCGTGCCCGACACCGTCAGCCGGGTCCCGCCCCGCCCCGCGGCCACGGTCTCCGCCGTCCGCTCGACGTCCCCGCCCGGGCCCAGCCGGGCCGTCGACGGCGCGTCCGCGGCGACCTCCCTGGTGGTCCCCTGCGCCGCCTCCCCCGGGGTCGGGGCGCAGGTCCCCCCAGCCGGCCCCGCGCTCCCGGCGGCGGAGGTGGCGGTCGGGGCGGGGTCCGGCTCCTCCCAGGGGCGGAGCGCCAGCAGCCCGCCGAGCACCACGAGCGCCACCGCTCCGGCGGCCAGCACCTTGCCCCGAGCAAGCCCGCGTGGGGGTCCCATGGCGCTGCTACACCGTTGCCGCCGGTGTGGTTCCGTCCCTTAGCGAACCCTAATGCTGGAGCTCGGCCGGGACCACGGTCAGCTCCAGCAGCTCGCCGCCGCGGAAGGCGCGGAGGGGGAGGGGGCGGCCGATGCGCTCGCCCACCATCAGGCGCTGGAGGTCGCCGGCGTCGGTCACGGCCACGCCGTCGAGGTCGATGATCAGGTCCTCGTTGCGGAGGCCGGCCCGGGCCGCGGGGCTGCCGTCGACCACCTGGACGACCTCGACCCCGGCGGTGCGGTCCAGCACCTGGGCGACCCGCGGGGGGAGCGGGCGGCTGCCGCCGGCGATCCCGATGAAGGCCCGCCGGAAGCGGCCCTCGCGCATCAGGGCGGCGATGATCCGCCTGGTGGTGGCGTTGATCGGCACGGCCAGGCCGAGGCCGATCCCGGCCACGGCGGTGTTGACCCCGACCATGCTGCCGCGGCCGTCGACCAGGGCGCCGCCGGAGTTGCCCGGGTTGAGGGCGGCGTCGGTCTGGATGACGTTCTCGACCAGCCGGCTGGCCCGCCCGTCGGAGGTCGGGAAGGAGCGGCCGAGGGCGCTGACCACCCCGGCGGTGACCGAGCCGGCCAGCCCCATCGGGTTGCCGACGGCCACCACGAGCTGGCCGACCCGGAGCCGGTCGGCGTTCCCCAGGGACACCGGCTCCAGGTCGGCCCCGCTCGCCCGGATCACCGCCAGGTCGGACAGCGCGTCGCGACCGACCACCTCGAACCGCAGCTCGCGGCCGTCGGCCATCGACGCCCGGCCCTTGTCGGTCCCCTCGACCACATGCGCCGAGGTGACCAGGAAGCCGTCCGGGGTGATCGCCGCCGCCGAGCCGGAGCCCTGCGCCTGGCGCCCCCCGGGCAGCCGGCGGCTGATCCGGAGGCTGGCCACCGAGCCGATCACGCGCTCGGCGACACCGGAGACCACCCGGGAGTAGGCGTCGAGCGCCTCGTCGTCGGACGGGCCGGGGTCGGCCCGTTGGTCGCGGTCGGCATCGGCCAGCAGCGCGTCGACGAACTGGATGGAGCTCATGGTCGCCTCCCTCCGGAGTGGTTCTCGATCATCGTAATACTGTAATCAACGTTTCGCCGCAGCCCGCTCCGCCGGGCGATCCGGACGTTTGGGCATCGGGGGGGCGCCCTTGCCATACTGTTGCCGCCATGCCGGTCGACCCTGAGCTGCTCAACGGTCTGCGGGCGGCGGTCGAGGCCGTGCCCGACAACCTGGCCCTGCGCCTGCATGTCGCGACCGTGCTGCTCGACGCCGGCCGGCCGGCCGAGTCGCTGGAGCACAGCTCGGCCGTGCTCGCCCTCGACCCCGGCCAGCGCGAGGCCGTCGAGCTGGCCGACCGGGCCACCGCGGCCCTGCCCGCCACCCCGTTCCCGGTGCCGGCCCCGTTCCCGGCCGCCCCGGCCGAGCCCCAGCACCGCGGGGCGACGCTGGACCAGTGGGTCCTCGGCGAGGTCGAGGAGCCACGGACCACCCTGGCCGACGTCGGCGGCATGCCGGCCATCAAGCGCTGGCTGTCCACCGCCTTCCTGTCCTCGCTGCGCGACCCGCAGATGCGGCGGCTGTTCGGCCGCTCGCTCCGCGGCGGCCTGCTGATGTACGGGCCGCCCGGCTGCGGCAAGACGTTCCTGGCCCGGGCCCTGGCCGGGGAGCTTCAGGCCGGCTTCCTCCGGATCGACCTGGCCCACGTGGTCGACATGTGGCTCGGCTACAGCCGCCGCAGCGTCCACGAGATCTTCGAGACGGCCCGGGCCAGCGCCCCCTGCCTGCTCTACCTCGACCAGCTCGACGCCATCGGCCCCCGCCGGGCCGGGCGCCGCCACTCGATCGGGCGCGGGGTCGTCGACCAGCTGGTGGCCGAGCTCTACAGCGCCAGCGAGGAGCACGAGGGGGTGTTCGTGGTCGCCGCCACCGAGCACCCCTGGGACGTCGACGCCCTGCTGCGCCGGCCCGGCCGGCTCGACCACCGCCTGCTCGTGCTGCCGCCCGACCTCCAGGCCCGCGAGGCCATCATCCGGGCCGTGCTCGACGGCCGCCCCCTGGCCGAGGACCTGGACGTGGCCGCCCTGGCCGCCCGCACCGCCAGGTACTCGGCCGCCGACCTGGCCCAGTTGTGCGAGTCGGCCGCCGACGCCGCCCTTGAGGCCTCGATCGTCAGCAACAGCTCGCGCCCGATCGCCCTGGCCGACTTCACCCGCGGCCTCCACGAGATCCGCCCAAGCACCCCGCCCTGGTTCGACCTGGCCCGCGACTACGCCCGCTTCGCCGCCGAGCCCGGCTCCTACGACGACCTGGTCACCTACCTCCGGGCCAACGGCTAGCCCAGGGAGGCCGCGATGCGGTACGTGAACCTCGGCAGCTCCGGCCTGCGCGTCTCGCGCGTGTGCCTGGGGATGATGAGCTTCGGCAGGCACGAGTCCCGCCAATGGGCGCTCGACGAGGCGGCGGCCGAGCCGATCGTCAGGCGGGCCGTCGAAGGTGGCGTCGTCTTCTTCGACACCGCCGACGTCTACAACGGCGGGCAGAGCGAGATCGTGACCGGCCGCCTGCTCGGCAAGCTCTTCGGCTCGCGCGAGGAGTACGTGGTGGCGACCAAGGTGCACGGCCGGACCATGCCCGGCGAGAACGGCCGTGGCCTCTCCCGCAAGCACGTCCTGGCCTCGATCGACGCCTCGCTCGAGCGCCTGGGGCTCGACTACGTCGACCTCTACCAGATCCACCGCTGGGACCGCCTGACGCCGATCGAGGAGACCATGGAGGCCCTCCACGACGTCGTGAAGGCCGGGAAGGCGCGCTACCTCGGCGCCAGCAGCATGTGGGCCTGGCAGTTCGCCAAGGCCCAGCACGTGGCCGCGACCCGCTTCGTCTCCATGCAGAACCACTACAACCTGATCTACCGCGAGGAGGAGCGGGAGATGATCCCCCAGTGCCTCGACCAGCGGGTCGGCCTCCTGCCCTGGAGCCCCCTGGCCCGCGGGCTGCTCGCGGGCGGCGTCGGGGCGAGCGGCGAGCGGCGGACCACGCGGGGCCACACCGACCCCTTCCTCCAGTCGCTCTACCGGCCCGACCTCGACCTCCGCGTGATCGAGCGGGCCGGCCAGGTCGCGGCCGAGCGGGGCGTCTCCAGCGCCCAGGTCGCGCTCGCCTGGCTGCTGCACAAACCGGGGGTGACGGCGCCGATCGTGGGCGCGACCAGGCTCGAGCACCTGGAGGACGCGCTCGCGGCCGAGCAGCTCCCCCTGAGCGAGGAGGAGATCGGGCGGCTCGAGGAGCCGTACGTGCCCCATCCCGTCTCGGGGATCGAGCTCTAGCCGGGCTCCTCCAGGACCGCCTCGGCCTCGATCTCGACCCGCCAGCGGGGGTCGAGCAGGCCGGCCACCACGACCATGGTGGCGGCCGGGCGGACGCCGGCGAAGACGGCCCCGTGGGCGCGGCCGACGGCCTCCCAGTCGGCCGGGTCGAGCAGGTACATGCGGGTGCGGACCACCTGCTCGGGGCCGGCGCCGGCCTCGGCCAGGGCGGCCAGGATGATCTCGAGGCAGCGGGCCGCCTGGGCCTCCGGGTCGGGGTCGCAGGAGCCGTCCGGCCAGATGGGGGCGGTGCCGGAGACCAGCACCCGGTCGCCCGCCCGGAGGGCGCGGCTGAAGCCGATCACCGGCTCGTACGGCGAGCCGGAGGCGATCCGCTGGCGGTCCATGCAGCGAACCCTAGCATGGCTGCAAACGCTCCCCCTTGACCGGCCAGCAGTGTCGAGTCCATGCTTGCTCCTGCTGAGAGAGCGCTCTCACAAATCGGCCCCAAGAGACGAGGCGGCGGCATGACCGGCGAGACGTTGTTCCCGGCCGGGTTCGTGTGGGGGGCGGCGACCTCCGCGTACCAGATCGAGGGGGCGGCGGCCCAGGGCGGCCGGGGGCCCTCGATCTGGGACACCTTCGCCAGGGTGCCGGGGCGGGTCGCCGGGGGGCACACCGGCGAGGTGGCGGCCGACCACTACCACCGGTACCGGCAGGACACGGCCCTCATGGCCGACCTCGGGCTGGGCGCCTACCGGTTCTCGGTCGCCTGGCCGCGGGTCCAGCCCGAGGGGCGGGGGCCGGTCAACCCCGAGGGCCTCGACTTCTACCGGCGGCTGGCCGACAGCCTGCTGGAGCATGGCATCGAGCCCTGGGTCACCCTGTACCACTGGGACCTGCCCCAGGCGCTCCAGGACCGGGGAGGCTGGGCCAGCCGGGAGACCGCCGGCCGCTTCGCCGACTACGCGGCCGCCGTCTACGGGGCCCTGCGCGACCGGGTGGCCAACTGGACGACCCTGAACGAGCCCTGGTGCGCGGCCTTCCTCGGCCACGCCGCCGGCATCCACGCGCCCGGGGTGCAGGACCCGGCCACCGCCGTGCGGGCCGCCCACCACCTGCTGGTCGCCCACGGCCAGGCCACCCGGGCCATGCGGGCGATCGACGCCGGGCCCCGGCTCGGCATCAACCTCAACCTCGACCCGGTCACCCCGGCCTCCGACGGCCCGGCCGACGCCGACGCCGCCCGCCGCATCGACGGCGTCTACAACCGCCTGTTCCTCGACCCGCTGTTCCGTGGGAGCTACCCGGCCGACGTGCTCCAGGACCTTGGCGGCCTCGGCGGCCTGGAGGAGGCCGGCGACGACGACCTGGCGGCGATCGCCGCCCCCCTCGACCTGCTCGGGGTCAACTACTACCGGCGCTGGGTGGTGGCCGCCCGCCCGGAGTGGCCACGGCTCGGCGGGCCGCCCTCGCCCTGGGTCGCCGCCGGGGACGTCGAGTTCGTGGCCAGCGACCGGCCCCGGACCGACCTGGGCTGGGAGATCGACCCCTCGGGCCTGGACGAGCTGCTGCTGCGGCTGCACACCGAGTACCCGTCGCTGCCGCTGTACGTGACCGAGAACGGGGCCGCCTTCGACGACGTCCCCGACGCCAAGGGCCTGGTCCCGGACCAGGCCAGGATCCGGTTCCTGGACGGGCACCTGCGGGCCGCCCACCGGGCCATCCAGGGCGGGGTCGACCTGCGCGGCTACTTCGTCTGGTCGCTGCTGGACAACTTCGAGTGGGCCGAGGGCTACGCCATGCGGTTCGGCATCGTCTACGTGGACTTCCCGACCCAGCGCCGGACGCCCAAGGACAGCGCCCGCTGGTACCGGGAGGCGATCGCCCGCGGCGGCCTGAACGGATCGCCGTGACCGGGGGGCCCGGCCCGCCGACCCTGGAGCAGGTGGCGGCGCTGGCCGGGGTCTCCCGGGCGACCGTCTCGCGGGTGGTCAACGGCTCGCCCAAGGTCAGCCCGGCGGTGCGGGCCCAGGTCGAGCGGGCCGTGGCCAAGCTCGGGTACGTGCCCAACCGGGCCGCCCGCAGCCTGGTCACCCGGCGGGCCGACTCGGTCGCCCTGGTCGTGTCCGAGCCGCACGCGCGCTTCTTCTCCGAGCCGTTCTTCGCCGGCATGGTCCGCGGGGTCAGCGCCGCCCTGGCCGAGACCGGGGTCCAGCTGCTGCTGCTGATCGCCCAGGACCTCCCCGACCGGGGATGGCTGGAGCGCTACGTGGTCGGCGGCCACGTCGACGGCGTGCTGCTCGCCTCCCTGCATGGCGACGACCCGCTGCCCGGGACCCTGGAGCGGGCCGGCGTGCCCGCCGTCCTGATCGGCCGGCCGGTGGATCAGGCGGCCCCGGGGAGCTACGTCGACGCCGACAACCGCGGCGGGGCCGGCAAGGCCGTCGGCCACCTGGCCCGGCGGGGCCGGCGGCGGATCGCCACCATCACCGGCTCCCTTGACATGGGTGTCGGCCAGGACCGCCTCGAGGGCTACCGCGACGGGCTGGCCGCGGCCGGGCTGGCCGGCGCCGGCGAGCTGGTCGAGACCGGGGACTTCACCGAGGAGGGCGGGGCCGCGGCCATGGGCCGGCTGCTGGAGCGGCCCGGGGACCCGGTCGACGCCGTGTTCGCCGCCTCCGACCTGATGGCCGCCGGGGCCCTGCGGGCCCTGCGGGCGGCCGGGCGGCGGGTCCCGGAGGAGGTGGCCGTGGTCGGGTTCGAGGACTCGGCGGTGGCCCGCTACGCCCAGCCGCCCCTGACCACCGTCCGCCAGCCGATCGAGGAGATGGGCCGCCAGGCCACCCGCCTGCTGCTGGCCCAGGTCGCCGGCGAGGCCGGAGGCATGCACCTGATCCTGGACACCGAGCTGGTCGTCCGGGCCTCGGCCTAGCGGCTCAGTCCGGCAGGCCCGACTGGCGGACGATCACCTCCAGCTCCTGTTCGAACAGGGCGGTGCCGTCGCCCACGGCCGGAGCCAGGTGGCCGAAGACCTCCAGGGTGACCAGGCCGTGGACGCGGGCCCAGGCGCCGAGCCCGAAGGCGAGCACCGGGGCCGGGAGGGCGGGGCCGCCGCGCCGCCGCTGGAAGGCCTCGACCTGGCGGGCCAGCGCCGGCGGCACGCGCAGGTCGATCCGGGCCGGGTCGAGGGCGCCGTCGGCGTGGGCGTCGGCCAGCAGCCGCCCCAGCAGGTCGGTGTAGCGCAGGCCGGCCGGGCGGGTCGCCTCGGGGGCAACGTAGCCCGGGATGGGGCTGCCGAAGATCAGCGCGAACTCGGTCGGCTGCCCCAGGCCCCAGGCCCGGAAGGCGCCGAAGGCGGCCCGCACCCTGTCCCCGTGGCGGCCCGGCGGGACGGCCTCGACCGCCGCCTCCATGGCGTCGGCGAGCGCGTTGTAGGCGTCGGTGACCAGCGCCGTGACCAGGTCGTCGCGGGAGCCGAAGTAGCGGTAGAGGGCCGGGGCGGTCATGCCCATCTCCCGGGCGATGGCCCGCAGCGTCACCGCGGCCGTGCCCTCGGCGGCCATCTGCGCCCTGGCCACGGCCTTGATCTCCTCCACGGTGGCCTGCCGGACCCGCTCCCGCCGGGGCAACCGCGCAGCTGTCTCCGTCATGTTGACAGCATACGGTAGAGTAAACAGCATTAACAACAGTGAAGTATGTGTAGAGAGGAGCGGGACATGTCCGGAAGCCTCCATGTCGTGGTCGGCGCGAGCGGCGGGACCGGGGGCGCCCTGGTGCGGGAGCTGGACCGCCGGGGCCATCGGGTGCGGGCCGTGAACCGGCGCGGCGACGCCCCGGCGCCGGCCGGGGTCGAGCGCCTGGCCGCCGACGTGGCCACCGTGGACGGCGCCAAGGCGGCCGCCGACGGGGCGGCGGTCGTCTACCACTGCGCCCAGCCGCCCTACACCGACTGGCCGGCCGCCTTCCCGCCCCTGACCGAGGCGATCACCGAGGGCGCGGCCGCCGCCGGGGCCAAGCTGGTCCTGGCCGACAACCTCTACCGGTACGGGCCCCACGACGGCCCGCTCACCGAGGACCTGCCGGCCGCCGCCACCGGCCCCAAGGGCCGGGTCAGGGCCGAGATGGCCGATCGCCTGCTGACGAGCCACCGTGAGGGCCGGCTGCGGGTGGCCATCGGCCGGGCCTCCAACTACTACGGCCCGGGCGGCCGCAACAGCGTCACCGGCGACCGGCTGTTCCGGGCCGCCGTGGCCGGCCGGACGGTGCGCTGGGTGGGGCGGCTCGACCAGCCGCACACCCTCAGCTACCTGGAGGACGTGGCCGCCGGCCTGGCCACCCTTGGCGAACGGGACGACGCCGACGGCCAGGCCTGGCACCTGCCGGCGGCCGAGCCGCTCACCGGCCGCCAGTTCCTCGAGCTGGTCGTCGCGGCCAGCGGCGGCCGCTCCCGGATCGCCACCAGCTCGGCCGCCATGACCCGCCTGGCCGGCGTGTTCGTGCCCTTCATCCGCGAGGTCGGCGAGGTCCTGTACGAGTTCCAGGCCCCCTACCTGGTCGACTGGTCGAAGTTCCAGCGCGCCTTCGGCCCGGTCACCCCGACCCCGCACGCCGAGGCGGTGGCCCGGACCGTCGCCTGGTTCAAGAGATACGGCGGATCCGAGTAGACAGCATCCTGCCGGTTCTGCATGAGTTGCCGGGTATCGGTGGGATGGGCGGGCTCCGCCCTGGGTGCGAGGGGGCTGTGCATGCGACGGAGACTTCTGGCCGCGCTGTTGGTGGGCGCGATGGTGGCCGCCCTCGCCGCCGGGGTGGCACCGGCGAGCGGGGCCAGCGCCGCGGCGCCGCGCTACCGCA
>CALGFH010000400.1 GCA_937881255.1 uncultured Actinomycetes bacterium | reverse complement strand
GCCGGTCGTGGCCCAGGCCCTCCATCTCCCACAGGTGGCTGAACTGGTGCTCGGCCCCGGAGGCGGGCCGCGAGGAGGCGTGGGCCTGCATGGCCAGCCCGGACATGACCAGGCCCTCGACCAGCCGTTCCAGCGCCTCCTGGTCGCCGGCGGCCAGCTCGCCGGGCCGCCCGACGGCCTCGCGCAACGGGCCCTGCACCAGCTCCCAGACCCGGGGGTCGACCGGCTCGACACCGAGCGCGTCCGCGACCAGCCAGTCGGCCCCGGCCGTGACCTTGCCCAGCAGGTCGCCGTACCCGGACGCGGTCATCGCCGGCGGCGCCCCGGCCAGGACCTCGAGGTCGGCCACGACCGCCCGGGGGGCCGGGCAGGTCATGGTCTGCTTGTAGCCGTCCTTGGTGATGGCCGCGCCGAAGGCGGTGTAGCCGTCCATCGAGGCCGCCGTGGCCACGCTCAGGTACGGCCGCCCGGCCTCGTGGGCGGCCCGCTTGACGATGTCGTTGAGGCTGCCCGACCCGACCGCCACCGGGACGGCGTCGTGGGTGGCGATGGCCTCCCGGAGCCGCTCGATGTTGCCGTACTCGGCGTACACGAAGCTGTCCGGTGGGAAGCGGTAGGGCGTCACCGTCGCCCGCCCGGCCGCCTCCAGCCGCTGCTGGACCTGCTCGCCGGCGACCCGCCAGGTGGTCGCGTCGGCGACCACCACCGCCGGCCGCCCCCCGAAGCTCCGCCCGAACACCTCCCCGACCGAGCCCAGCGCCCCGGCGCCGATGACGACCTGGGTGGTGTCGGTGGCGTCGCCCAGGGCGGCCGCGATCCGCTGGTCGCTCATGCCGGGTCGCCGCCCGCGACGTGCCGGCTCACCTGGCCCATCACGTCCTTCACGGCCGGGTACAGCTCGGCGTAGCGGTCCACGAAGAAGGCGTACCGCTGGTGCCGCTCCTGGTCGGGCTCGATGGTGCGCTCGACGTGGACCATCTCGGCGGCGGCCGCCTGGAGGTCGGGGTGGACCCCGGCCCCGACCGCGGCCAGCATGGCCGCGCCCAGGGTCGGGCTCTCGGGCTCCCGGGTGATCGAGATGGGCACGTTGGCGACGTCGGCGTGGAGCTGCATCCACAGCTCGCTCCTGGTCGCGCCGCCCGCGGCCACGATCGACCGGAGCTCGAAGTCGTGGCCGCGCAGGGTCCGGAAGATCAGCTCGGTGCCGAAGCAGATCCCTTCCAGGATGGCCCGGAACAGGTGCCCGGGCCGGTGGCGCAGCGAGAGGCCCGAGACCAGGCCGCGGGCGTGGGGGTCGGTGTAGGGCGAGCGGTTGCCCTGGAAGTAGTCGAGCACCAGCAGCCCCTCGGACCCGATCGGCACCTGCTCGGCCAGCTCGTTGAGGACCACGTAGGGGTCGACCCCGCGCCGGTCGGCCTCGGCGACCGCCGCCCCGGCGAAGTTGTTCTTGAACCAGGCCACCACCGAGCCGGTCGACACCTGGCCGGCCTCGACCGTGTACTGCCCGGGGATGATGGCGTCGGTGTAGGCGCCCCAGAACCCAGGGTCGTGGATGGCGTCCGCGGCCTGCCCGATGATCACGTGCGAGGAGCCGGTGATCAGGGCCAGCATGCCCGGGGAGACCACCCCGAGCCCGAGCGCCCCGACATGGGCGTCGATCCCGCCCTCGGCCACCGGCGTGCCGGCCGCCAGCCCGAGCTCCTCGGCGGCCTCCTTGCGCAGCTCCCCGACCGCCGTGCCCAGGTCGAGCACCTGCTGCGGGGTCTTCTCGAGCAGGTCCTCGACCCCGACCGCCTGGTACAGGCCGTCGGGGAACCCGCCCTCGTCGCGGTCGTAGTAGTACTTGCCGCTGGCGGTGTTGACCGAGGTCACCGCCTCGCCGGTCAGCCGCTGGATCACCCAGTCGGCGCACTCCCCGACCCGGGCGGCGCCGTTCCAGGTCTCCGGCTCGTGCTCCTTGAGCCACAGCGCCTTGGGCAGGCCGAGCTCGGCCGACACGGCACCGAACCCGTTGTACTTGAGGGCCGGGTCGCCGGTCTCCTGGATGCGCCTGGCCTGGTCGGACGCGCGCACGTCCATCCACATGATGGCCGGCCGGAGGGGCCGGCCCTGGGCGTCGGCCGCCACCACCGTGGCGGCGGTCGCGTCCACCGAGATGCCGGCGACCTGGTCGGCCGGCACGCCGCTCTCCTCGAGCGCCCCCCGGGTCGCCCGGGCCAGGCACGACCACCACTCGCCCGGGTCCTGCTCGGCCCAGCCCGGCTGCGGGTGCGAGGTCTCGAACTCGACGGCCCGGAAGACCGCCGGCGAGCCCTGGTGGTCGAACAGGCCGACCCGGACCCCGCCGGTGCCGAAGTCGATCCCCATCAGGTACGGACCTTCCACCACGGTGCGCTCCTTCCGCCGGTCGTCCTCGCCGCCCACCTCCAGGTCCCATACCCAGGCTGACGGGCGGGCGCACCCAGGGGCCGCGGAGCCGACGGGCCCTCGTGGTAGGTTCGGGCCATGCCGCCGTTCTACGCTGACCTCCACATTCACTCGAAGTTCTCGAGAGCCTGCAGCCGGGACTGCGACCTGGAGCATCTGGCCCTGGTCGGGCGGCGCAAGGGCATCAGCGTGATCGGCACCGGCGACTTCACCCATCCGAAGTGGTTCGAGGAGCTGGAGTCGACCCTGGTGCCGGCCGAGCCGGGGCTGTTCCGGCTGCGGGAGGACGTCGAGCGGTCGGTGGAGGCGCGGCTGCCGGCGAGCTGCCGGGGGCCGGTGCGGTTCATGCTGTCGGTGGAGATCTCCACCATCTACAAGCGGGCCGAGCGGACCCGCAAGGTCCATCACCTGCTCTACATGCCCGACCTGGCCTCGGCGGCGAAGTGCACGGCGGCGCTGGCCCGGATCGGGAACCTGGCCTCGGACGGGCGGCCCATCCTGGGCCTGGACTCGCGCGACCTGCTGGAGATCACCCTGGAGAGCGGGGACGGGGCCTACCTGGTCCCGGCGCACGTCTGGACGCCCTGGTTCGCGGTGCTGGGCTCCAAGTCCGGGTTCGACCGGGTCGAGGACTGCTACGCCGACCTGGCCGGGCACATCTTCGCCCTGGAGACGGGGCTGTCGGCCGACCCGGAGATGTGCTGGCGGGTGTCGGGGCTGGACCGCTACCGGCTGGTCAGCAACTCCGACGCCCACTCGCCGCCGGCCCTCGGCCGGGAGGCGACGGTGCTGGACACCGAGCTCGACTACTGGGCCATCCGGCGGGCCCTGGAGACCGGCGAGGGGTTCGAGGGCACCGTCGAGTTCTTCCCCGAGGAGGGCAAGTACCACCTCGACGGCCACCGCAAGTGCGACGTCCGCATGGAGCCGGCCGAGACCCGCCGCAACGGCGGCCTGTGCCCGGTCTGCGGCAAGCCGCCCACCGTCGGGGTCCTGCACCGGGTCGAGACCCTGGCCGACCGGCCCGAGGGAACCCGGCCCCCCGGGGCGGCCGGGTTCCGCAACATCCTCCAGCTCCCCGAGCTGGTCGGCGAGGCCCTCGGCGTCGGCCCCCGCAGCAAGTCGGTCACCGCCGTGGTCACCGGCCTGGTCGACCAGCTCGGCCCCGAGCTGGACATCCTCGAGCGGATCCCCGTGGACGAGATCGCCAAGGCCGCCCCACCCCTGGTCGCCGAGGCCATCGACCGCGTCCGCCGCGGCGCCGTCCTCCGCGACGCCGGCTACGACGGCGAGTACGGCACCATCCGGATCTTCACCCCCGACGAGCTCCGCACCGCCCCGGCGACCGCCACGCTGTTCGAGCCCGACCCGGTCCCACCCCAGACACCGGTGGGCGCGCTGGAACCGCCCGCATCGGTCTCGGCCCCCCCGACCCCGGGCACGCCGGAACCTCACCCACCCGAGCCTGGGGCCCCCAAACGGGAGGGTAGCCCGCGGCGGGATCGGGTGCGCGCCGCTGTCCACAGCCCCCCGCTCCCCTCCGACACCCCTGACGAGACTGGGGCTGGCGAGCCGGGGGCCGAGGAGGTTGGGATCCTCGGGGGGCTCGACCCCGAGCAGCGGGGTGCCGCGGGTGCGGGGCCGGGACCGCTGCTGGTGGTGGCGGGGCCGGGGACGGGGAAGACGCGGACGCTGACCCGTCGGCTGGCCCATCTGGTGGTGGAGCGGGGGATGCCGGCCGAGCGGTGCCTGGCCATCACCTTCACCCGGCGGGCGACGGCCGAGCTCCAGGAGCGGCTGGACGAGCTGATGCCCACCGACGCGCGGCGGGTGCTGGTCACGACCTTCCACGGGCTGGGGCTGCGCATCCTCCGGGAGCAGCACGAGGCGGTGGGGCTCGGGCCCGGGTTCCGGGTCGCGGACGAGGCCGAGCGGCTGGAGCTGCTCTCCGAGCTGCTCGGGTGCCCGGAGCGGGAGGCGCGGCGGCTGCTGCCCGAGCTGGTGCGGCGCAAGCGGGCCCGGGCGGCGCGCTGGCCCGACCTGGATGCCGAGCCCTCCGAGGTTGCCGGGCCCCTGGCCCGCTACGAGGCCGCCATGCGCAAGCGCGACCTGGTCGACCTGGACGACCTGCTCGCCCTGCCGGTGATGCTGCTGGGCACCGACGCCGCCCTGGCTGCCAGGTACCGGGAGCGGTTCGGCTTCGTGGCCGTCGACGAGTACCAGGACGTGGACGAGCTCCAGTACCGGCTGCTGCGCCTGCTGACCACCCCGGACGCCAACCTGTGCGTGATCGGCGACCCCGACCAGGCGATCTACGGCTTCCGGGGCGCCGACGTCGGCTTCTTCCTCCGCTTCACCGAGGACTTCCCGGGCGCCACCACCGTGCGGCTGACCCGGAACTACCGCTCCAGCCCGGCCATCGTGGCCGGGGCGCTCCAGGCGATCGCCCCCTCGACCCTGGTCGCGGGGCGGGAGCTGGCCGCCATGGCCGGGGACGGGGCCCCGGCCCGGATCACCGTCCACCAGGCGGCCAGCGACCTGGCCGAGGCCGAGTTCGTCGTCCAGACGGTCGACCGGCTGCTGGGCGGCGCCTCGTTCCTGTCGCTGGATTCGGGCCGGGCCGACGGCGGGGCCGAGCACGGGCTGTCGTTCGCCGACATCGCCGTGCTCTACCGCACCGACGCCCAGTCGGGCCCGCTGGCCGAGGCCCTCGGCCGGGCCGGCATGCCGTTCCAGAAGCGCTCCCACGACCGGCTGCTCGACCGCCCGGCCGTCCGGGCCCTGGTCCGCGCCCTTCGCGACCGGCCCCCCGCCGGCGACCGCTCCCTGGCCGCCCGCCTGGCGACCGCCGCCGGCGCCCAGACCGACGGCGGCGAGGCGGCCGAGGCGCTGGAGCTGCTGGCCCCGCTGGCCGCCCGCTGCGGCGACGACCTGGACCGGTTCCTGGCCGAGCTGGCCCTGGGCGACGAGGTCGACACCTGGGACCCAAGGGCCGACAGGGTGTCGCTGCTGACCCTGCACGCCGCCAAGGGCCTGGAGTTCCCGGTGGTGTTCCTGGTCGGCTGCGAGGACGGGCTGCTGCCGCTGCGGTTCGGCCCTCAGCCGTCGCCCGAGGAGACGGCCGAGGAGCGGCGGCTGTTCTTCGTCGGCATGACCAGGGCCCGCTCGCACCTGTTCCTCAGCCACACCCGCAAGCGCGCCTGGCGCGGCTCGGTCCGCGAGGCCGAGCCCTCGCCGTTCCTGGCCGACCTCGAGGCGGCCCTGCTCGATCACGCCCGCTCCCCCGCCCGCCGCCGGCCCCAGCCGGCCACCGGCGACCAGCTCTCGTTTCTCTAGGGGACGCGGGCCGTCGGGCGGGGCAGGCGGGACTCGACCAGCTTGAACTTGCCGGCGGTGTCGCGCTCGTCCTGGAGGGTGTCGCGCAGCTCGACCTCGATCGCCGGGCGGGTCGCGCCCTGGGCGGTCAGCTTGGCGGCCAGGCGGGTGGCCACCAGGTGGGCCGCGTCGGCGGGGTCGGCCCCGGGGCGAAGGGCGACCCGGACGTGGAGGCCGTCGCGGTCCTGGACCACCTTGTACTGGGCCAGGCCGGGGATGCCGGCCAGGGCGGTGCGCAGGGCCAGGGGGTGGACGGCGGTGGTGCCCCCGGCGGCCGCGGGCAGGTGGAGGATGTCGTCGTTGCGGCCCTCGATCCCGGCCAGCAGCCGGAACGGGCGGCCGCAGGGGCAGCCCTCGGGGGCCACCGCGACCATGTCCGAGACCTCGTAGCGGAGCAGCGGCTGGGTCCTGGTGACCAGGTTGGTGACCAGCAGCTTGTGGCCGGCCTGGCCGGCCGGGACGGGGCGGTCCCGCTCATCGACCACCTCGAAGATCGCCTGGTCCTCGAACAGGTGGATGCCGGTGTGGCGCTCGCAGTGGGAGCCGATGATGCCGGCCTCGGTCATGCCGTACAGCTCGAAGGAGCTGGTCCCCCAGGCGGACCGGATGGCGTCGCGGAGCTCGTCGGTGTGGGTCTCGCCCGAGCTGGCGATGATCGCCGGGCTGATCCGCAGCCGGCCCTCCAGCTGCTCGGCCGCGAGCAGCCCGAGCACCGACCCGTAGGCGTAGAGGAACTCCGGCTGGTGGCGGTTCAGGGCCTCGACCATGGCCGCCGGGGGGGTGGCCGCCTCCAGCCGCAGCACCCGGTAGAGGCCGACGTCGATGCTGGCCGCCATCCGGTAGCTCATGTGCAGGGGCCGGGCGGCGGCGATCGACGCGATCCGGAGCCGGCGCGGAAGCCGGGGCTTCAGGCCCATGTAGTGGTTCCAGCGGAGGAACCCGCCCAGGTACTGGCGCCACTCGGGCCGGTCGGCCACGAACACGCCCTTGCGGCCGGTGCTGCCGCCGGTGGCCATCGCCCGGTAGCGGCCGAGCAGCAGGTCGTCGCCGGTCAGGCCGTCCAGGTGGGCCTCGACCGCCGCCAGGGTGAGCCGCCGGTCGGTGACCAGGTCGTCGAAGCGGTCCATCACCGTGGCCTTGTCGACCGTCGGCAGCTGGCCGAGCTCGACCGGGTCGGTCGGGCCCAGGCCGGCCAGGCGCTCGCGGTAGAAGGGCGAGCTGGCGGCCGCGTGGCGCACCACCTGCTCGAGCCGCCGGCGCTGGTGGGCCGCCAGCTGGTCCTCGGTCCAGCGGTCGTGCCCGATCAGCTCGCGGGCCAGGCGCATCGCCCCGGCGATCTCGGCCAGCCGCCTGGCCCGGTCGGTGGTTGCCATGTCAGGACCTCCGTTCCGCCGCCGGTCCGTCGGCGGCCACCCCGCGCAGGAAGGCGATGGCCATGGTGGCCAGCAGCCCCTCGGGCACCCGGGCCGGATCGGCCAGCCGCTCCAGGGCCACGCCGTTGCCCATCGCCACCACCGCCCTGGCCAGCACCTCGGGGGCCAGGGGGAGGGGCAGGCCGAGGCGGGCGTAGTCGGCCTCGATCAGGCCGGCGTAGGCCGCGACCAGGCGCTCGTGGCGGGCGCCGAACTCCTGCCGCAGGCGCTCGTCGCGGGCCGCGTGCGACCAGAACTCGAGCACCAGTGGGAACCACTCGCGCTCCCGCTCCAGCAGGGCCATGCGCCGGCCGGCCAGCAGCTCGGCGTGGTCCGGGATCGGCTGGTCGAGGCCGGCCACCTGGGCCACCTCGGCCACCAGCCGGTCGATCCGCTGGTCGAGGATGGCCAGGAACAGGTCGGCCTTGCTGCCGAAGCGGGAGTAGACGGCGCCGATGGTGAAGCCGGCCTCCTCGGCCACCAGCTCGAGCGAGCAGGCGTGGAAGCCGTGGCGCAGGAACAGCCGCCGGGCCGAGGCCATCAGCTCGGCCCGGGTCTGAGCGCTCTTCTCGGCTCGGGTGAGCCGCTGCTTCGTCATAGTGACGCTACTGTAATAGCGTCACTATCGAAGTTCAAGGGTCAGTTGTCGCTGCTGCCCCACTCCCAGGGGAAGATCGGGGTGTCGACCGTGCCCCCCTGGTTGTTGATGATCGTCCCCAGCACCACGAACATCATGATGATGATCGCGAAGGCCACGATCGCCAGCTGCAGGCGGATGGAGCGCCGGATCTCGGCCTTGTCGGCCCGCTCGCGCGAGCCGATGCGGTGGCCGCTGGCCTTCCACAGGTCGCGCGGGGTGACGGCCGCGTACACCTTGCCGCGGCGGCGCTTGAGCTCTTCCTTGTCGAACTCCCCGGCCTCATAGGCCTGCTGCAGCAGCCGGTCGGCGTCGTGCTTGTCCTGGAGGGAGATCAGCCTGGGGCCGTCGTCCTCGATGGCGGAAGGGTCCCGCCGCTTCCTCATGGCAACCTCCGACGGATCGTCCGAGAGCACGATCATGCCCGTCCCGGGCCGCCGTGCCAATCAGATTGCTGACAGTCGCATACTGCAGTGACACTCCCCCACCACCCGCCAAGGAGCGCACGTGCCGGTGCCCGACGCCTGCCGCCTGGTCGACCAGGCGATCCGCGGCCAGTCGGCCTATGCCCAGACCAGCCACTTCCGGGTCGAGGTCGACGGCCAGGCCGTGTTCGACCGGCACTACCGCGGGCCGCGGGTCGCCGACGTGTTCTCGGTGACCAAGTCGGTGGTGGCCACCCTGGCCGGGATCGCCGTTGCCGAGGGGCGCCTGGACGACCTCGACCTGCCGGTCGGCCGGGCCCTGCCGAGCCTGGCCGCCACCCCGGCGGCCGGCCAGACCCTGCGCCAGCTGCTGACCATGACCCGCGGGGCCGAGACCGAGGGGCCGTTCGAGATCGACGAGGTGATGGCCCGGCCGGACGGCTGGCTGGAGCGGATCGCGGCCGCCCCCCAGCTCGACCCGCCCGGATCCCGGTTCCGCTACGACAACGGCGGGGCCCACCTGTTCGGGGCCGCCCTGAGCGCGCTGGTCGGCATGCCCCTGTCCGCCTACGCCGAGGCCCGCCTGTTCGGCCCGCTGGGGATCGGCGAGTGGCACTGGCCGCGCGACCCCGACGGCTACGACTACGGCGCCGGGCACCTGCGGCTGGCCGCCGCCGACCTGGCCAAGCTGGGCCGGCTGTGGCTGGACGGCGGCCGCTGGCGGGGCCGGCAGCTGCTCGACCCCGGCTTCGCCGCCGAGATGGCCACCGCCCACAACCGCGGCGGCCCGCCCGAGGACCACCCCTACGGCTACCTGCTCTGGGTGGGGCCCGACCGCGTGTTCGCCGCCGGCTGGGCCGGGCAGCTGGTGGCCGCCGTCCCGGCCGCCCGGGCGGTGGTGGTGGTCACCGGCGACCCCCGCTTCGACCCCGGGCCGCCGCCCACCGACCAGCTCGCGCCCGGCTGGCGGCCGGCCGGCGAGCTGGTCACCGAGCACCTGCTCCCGGCCCTCCTGGAGGCGAGATGAACCAGCACTGGGGCCCCGAGGGGGCGGCCCGCGGCCGGGTGGTCCTGCTCCACGGGATCATGTCGACGGCCGCCACCTGGTGGCGGGTCGGCCCGGCCCTGGCCTCCCGGGGCTGGGTGGTCGACGCCCTCGACCTGCCCGGCCACGGCGACGGCCGCCCTGGCCGCCGGCCTCCGGGGCGACCTCGCCTGGGACCTGCCGGCGATGGTGGCCGCCGTCCGGGTCCCGCTGGTGGTGCTGGCCGCGCGGGCCGGGGCCGGGCTCGGCGAGGCCGGGGGCAGCGCCCTCCAGGGCCCCGGCCGCGAGGCCGTGCGGGCCCAGCTGCCGCCGGACCGGTTCGTGGTCCTGGACGGCGGCCACTGCCTCCACCGCGACCTCCCCGCCCGCTGGCTGGAGGTGGTGGGCGGGTTCGCGGACACCGTCCTGGGCACCGGCGCCGGACCGGCCGGTCAGCCCGGGCCCTCCAGCGGGTAGCTGGCCAGGTCCTCGAACCGCGGCGTCCCCGGCCCCGAGCGGTCGGCGACCAGGGACACCGAGCGGGCCGTCCACGACCCGGTCACGGGGCGGCCGGCCAGCTCCCTCGGCACCCGGCCCCTGGCCAGCACCAGGTCGGCCTGGAAGGGCTGGGGGTGGGTGACCGGGACCAGCTCCTGGGTGGCCTCGAACACGACCGCGGCCAGCTCGTCGAGCCCGTGCACGGGCGCGCCCAGCCACTGCCCGCCGAGCCGGCGGGTCGCCGGGCCGAGCCGGCAGGCGACGGCCGGCGCCCCGTCCAGCTCGGCCCCGAGGGCGTCGCGGAGGGCCGGGACGACCCGCTCGTCCACCTGCCCGAGGGGCCGCAGCTTGACCAGCCACTGCTCGGGCAGCGACCAGCGGACGCCCGGCAGCGCCGGCCGGTCGAGGGCCGAGAGCAGGGCCACGACCTCGGGCGGCGGCCGGACAGCCACGAACAGGCGGGCCATGGGGCCAGTCTCCCAGCAACGCCCCCGGCCCGCCCGGGTGCGTGCGCGCCAGGGGGCGAGGTGCGACGATGCCGGCCGCCGGTTCCCGACCGAAAGGCATCCCATGGCCAAGAGCTCCAAGGCGGCGGCGCGGGTCTCGGACCTGCTGCGGGTCCCGCCCGGCCCGGTCGACCTGAGCGCGCTCGACACCCGGGCCACCCCCGGGTTCGACGGCGACAAGGCGGCCGGCAAGGCCGCCCTGCCCGGCATCGGCGCGCGGCTGTCCGACCTGCAGGAGCAGCTGCACGCCGAGGGGCTCAGCGGCGGGTCGCGCCGGCTGCTGCTGGTCCTGCAGGGCATGGACACCTCGGGCAAGGGCGGCGTGATCCGCCACGTGGTCGGCCAGGTCGACCCGCAGGGCTGCGCCATCACCTCGTTCAGGGCGCCGACCCGGGAGGAGCTGGCCCACGACTTCCTGTGGCGGGTCCGCCGGCGGCTGCCCGGGCCGGGCAAGCTCGGGGTGTTCGACCGCTCCCACTACGAGGACGTGCTGGCCGTCCGGGTGCACGACCTGGTCCCGCGGTCGACCTGGAGCCGGCGCTACGCGGCCATCAACCGCTTCGAGGCCCGGCTGGTCGACGACGACACCCGCGTGGTCAAGGTGTTCCTCCACATCTCCAAGGAGGAGCAGCGCCAGCGGCTGCTGGCCCGGCTCGACGACCCGACCAAGCACTGGAAGTTCAATCCCCGCGACGTCGACGAGCGGGCCCACTGGGCCGCCTACCAGGAGGCGTACGCGGCCGCCCTGGAGCGCTGCAACAGCGACGCCGCCCCCTGGTACCGGGTCCCGGCCGACCGCAAGTGGTACCGCGACTGGGCGATCGCCAGCCTGCTGGCCGAGCAGCTGGAGGACATGAAGCTGGCCTGGCCCAAGGGCGACTTCGACGTGGAGGAGCAGCGGGCCCGCCTGCTGGCCGACGCCTGAGCCGGCGGCCGCCATGGCTGTCCCCGAGCGCATCCGCTGGGCGGTGCAGGTCCTGGACCCGGCCCCCGGCGACCAGCTGCTGGAGATCGGCTGCGGCCCCGGGGTCGCGGTGGCGGCGATCTGCCAGCGGCTGCGCGACGGCCGGGTGGTCGCCATCGACCGCTCGGCCACCGCCATCGCCCGGGCCACCAGGCGCAACGCCGACTGCATCGCCTCCGGCCGGGCCGTCCTGCGCACCGTCGCCCTGGAGGACCTGGCCGCGGACGGCCTGCCCGAGGCCGGGCCCGGCTTCGACAAGGTCTTCGCGATGAACGTCAACCTGTTCTGGGTCCGCGACCCGGCCCGGGAGCTGGCGCTGATCCGGGCCCTGCTGCGGCCCGGGGGCACGCTGTCGCTGTTCTACGGCTACGGCACCCCCGGCCAGGGCCCGGCGATGGTCCCCGGCGCCCTGCTCGGCCACCTCGCCGCCGCCGGCTTCACGGCCGAGGTGCTGACCGGCCCGTCGGTGGCCGGGGTGGTGGCCCGGGATCCAGGCCCATCCCGCGGAGGCCATCAGGGCCGGGGCTGACCAGCGGGTTGGTGGCGGCGTCGGGCTGGGAGTACCAGCCGCTGCGGATGTGGGCGAGCCAGCCGCTCTCGCGGGTGTAGCCGGGCACGTCCAGATGGGGGGCGAACGGCTTGATGTCCAGGACCGGGGTGCCGTCGAGCAGGTCGACGCCGGTGAAGTCGACCTCGTTGCCGCGGACGGCCACCACCCGGACCAGGCTGAGGGCGAGGTAGTTGGGGCGGACCGGGGCCCGGGTGGCGAACACCCCGACCCGCTGGCCGGTGTGCTGGAGCAGGAACGGCACCGGCCGGAGCCGGTCGCCGGTGAACGGCCGGGTGCCGCGCCCGTCGGCCTCCCAGGCCTGGTCGAGGAAGCAGATGAGGTGGGCGTGGTCGAACCCCTCGAGCCCGTCCAGGGCGGCGGTGTAGCGCTCGTCGACGACCAGGCGGCCCGGCTCGTCGGGGTTGCGGGAGGTCTGGATCGGGGTGTCCTCCATCCGCGTGTAGGGGGTGCGGAGGTGCCCGATCGGCTGGAGCTCGATCGGCGGGACGGCCGGTGGCATGGCGGTCTCCTGCGGTCAGGCGGGGTAGACGGTGACCTCGGTGGCCTTGACGCTGGCCCAGACCGGGCCGCCGTCGGCCAGGTGGAGCTCGCCGACGGCGGCCGGGGTGACCTCGGCGACGATCGGGACCTGGCCGGTGACCCGGACCCGCACCCGGTCGCCGACCACGTCAACTGTATCCGCGGTGCCGGCCAGGACGTTGCGGGGGGTGCCCTCGGGAAGGCGCCGGTGGAGCGCGACCGCGCGCGGGTGGACGGCGGCGAAGACCTCGCCCCGGTGGTCGCCGGCGGCGATCAGCCGGCCCCCGCCGGCCAGCTCGACGGCGGCGCCGTCGGCCCGGCCCCGGTACAGGTTGACCCCGACCAGCTCGGCCACGTAGCCGGAGCGGGGCCGCTGGCTGACCTCGGCCGGGCGGCCGCTCTGGGTGACCCGGCCACCCTCCAGGACGACCAGCCGGTCGGCCAGGGCCATGGCCTCCAGCGGGTCGTGGGTGACCAGCAGCCGGGTGCCGCCGAAGGAGGCCAGGTGGCGGCGCAGGTCGCGCCGGACCTCGGCGCGGGTGGCCGCGTCAAGGGCGGCCAGGGGCTCGTCCAGCAGCAGCAGCCGCGGCTCGGAGACCATCGCCCGGGCCAGCGCGACCCGCTGGGCCTGGCCGCCGGACAGGGCCCGGGGCCTGGCCCCGGCGTGGCCGGCCAGGCCGACCCGGTCCAGCCAGGCCCCGGCCCGGCGGCGGGCCTCGGCCCGGCCCAGGCCGCGGGCCCGCAGCCCGAAGGCCACGTTCTCCAGCGCCGACAGGTGCGGGAAGAGCAGGTAGTCCTGGAACACGAACCCGATCGGCCGCCGCTCGGTCGGCACCCAGGCGCCGGCCGCGGTGTCCTCCAGGACGGCGCCGTCGAGCACGACCCGGCCGCGGTCCAGGGCCAGCAGCCCGGCCAGGGCCCGCAGCAGGGTGGTCTTGCCGGCCCCGTTGGGCCCCAGCAGCACCACCAGCTCGCCGGTCCCGACGGCCAGCTCGACCTCCAGCCGGAGCCGGCCCAGGGTCAGCCCGACCTCCGCCTCCAGGCTCATGCCGAGGGGAACCAGCGGTCCCGGAGGGCGATCAGCACGGCCAGGGAGATGAACAGCAGGATCAGGCTGAGGGCGATGGCCGCCTCCAGGTTGGTCTCGAGCGCGAGGTAGACGGCCAGGGGCATGGTCTGGGTGACCCCGGGCAGGTTGCCGGCGAAGGTGATGGTGGCCCCGAACTCGCCCAGCGCCCGGGCCCAGCACAGCGCGATCCCGGCCCCCAGGGAGGGGGCGATCAGCGGCAGGGTGACCCGCCGCAGGGTCGTCCAGCGGCCGGCCCCCAGGGTGGCGGCGGCGTCCTCGAAGCGCCGGTCCATGGCCCGCAGCCCGGCCTCGACGGTGATGACCAGGAACGGCATGGCCACGAAGGCCTCGGCCAGGATGGCCCCGGTGGTGGTGAACGGCAGGGTGATCCCGAACGCCCGGTCCAGCCACTGCCCGGCCAGGCCCCGGCGGCCGAAGGCCAGCAGCAGGGCCACCCCGCCGACCACCGGGGGCAGGACCATGGGCAGGGTGGTGAGGGCCCGGACCAGGTTGCGGCCAGGGAAGTCGACCCTGGCCAGCAGCAAGGCCAGGGGCACGCCCAGCCCCACCGACACGGCCACCGCCCCGAGCGAGCACACCAGCGACAGCCGCAGCGCCTCCAGCACCCGCGGGCTGGTCAGCTCGGCCCCGATGCTCCCCCAGGGGGTCCGCCCCAGCAGCCCGATCAGGGGGACGGCCAGGAACCCGACGGCCAGGGCGGCCGGGACGGCGAGCAGCCCCGGGACCCGGCTCCGGGTCACGTGGTCGGCGGCGGGAGGAAGCCGTGCCGCTCAAGGACCTGCTGGCCCTCGTCGGACAGCACCAGGTCCATGAACGCCTGGGCCTGGTCCGGGGCCTGGCTGGCCTTGACGGTGGCGATCGGGTAGGTGGCGAGCACGTTCTGGTCCTCGGGGATGTCGACCCCCTCGACCTTGTCGCCACCGGCGGCGACGTCGGTGACGTACACCAGCCCGGCGTCGGCCTCGCCCAGGGAGACCTTGGTGACCACGGCCTTGACGTTGTCCTCCTGGGACACCGGCTGGACGCGCACCCCGGCCTGGTCGAGGACCTGGTTGGCGTACTTGCCGGCCGGCACCTCCTCGGCCGCCAGGACCACCTTCAGGTCGCTCCAGGCCAGGTCGCCCAGGGTCCTGACGCCCTTGGGGTTGCCCTTCTCGACCACGATGGCCAGCAGGTTGCTGGCGAAGGGCTGGGGCGTGCCGACCAGGTCCTTGACCTTGCCCATGTTGGCGGTGTCGGCCGAGGCGAACACGTCGGCCGGGGCGGCCTGCTGGATCTGGGTGGCCAGGGCCTGGCTGCCGGCGAAGTTGAAGGTCACCTTGGTGCCGCCGTTGGCGGCGGTGAACCGCTGGCCGAGCTCGGTGAAGGCGGCGGTCAGCGACGCCGCCGCGAACACCTTCAGCTCGCCCGGCGCCGCCGAGGAGCCGCCCGAGGGTTCGTCGTCGCCGCCGCAGCCGGCGAGCACCAGGGCCACCGCCGCCACCGCGGCGGCCAGGCGGATCCGGGACCGGAGCATGGGACCTCCTCTAGCTCGACGTCGGCTCGCCGCGGGCCGGCGCCGGTAGCTCGACCACCACGTTGGTCGCCTTGACCGAGGCCACGGCCAGCATCCCCGGGGCCAGCTCGAGCTCGTCGGCGGCCTCCCTGGTCATCAGCGACACCACCCGGAAGGGCCCGGCCTGGAGCTCCACCTTGGCCACGATCTCGTCCTTGGCCACCCTGGTGACGATCCCCTGGAACCGGTTGCGGGCCGACTGGGCGATCACCTCGTCGCGCTCGGGGGCGTGCCCCAGCCCGGTCATGAACTCGGCCAGGGCGGCCCCGTCGACCATCCGCTGGCCCCCCTCGGTCCGCCTCGCCCCCAGGCGGCCGGCGTCCGCCCAGCGGCGTACCGTGTCAACGCTCACCCCGAGCAGCTCGGCGACCTGGCCGATCCGATAGCTTGGCATTTGCTGGCAATTCTAACATGCATCATCGCATCCGCCTGGCATGCGGCGCCGGCAAGCCCGCATCTGCAGATGCAGCTGGGAGCGGAGATGGACGAAGGCACGATCGGCACCGAGCGGCTGCTGCTGACCCCGCTGGGCGCCGGCGACGCCGACGAGCTGGTCGGGGTGCTGGCCGACCCGGGGCTGCACGAGTTCATCGGGGGCCGGCCCGCGACCCTGGAGGAGCTGCGGGCCCGCTTCGCCGCCATGACGGCCGGGTCCGGCAGCCCCGACGAGCTGTGGCGCAACTGGGTCGTCCGCCGCCGCGCCGACGGCCAGGCGGTCGGCACCGTGCAGGCCACCCTGTCCCGCCGCCAGGGAGGGTGGAGCGCGGAGGTCGCCTGGGTCGTCGGCCTCGCCCACCAGGGCCAGGGCTACGCCGCCGAGGCGGCCCGGGCCCTGGTCGGCTGGCTGGCCGAACGCGACGTCGGCGAGGTCGTCGCCCACATCCACCCCGGCCACGCCGCGTCGGCGCGGGTGGCCGAGCGCGCCGGGCTCCAGCCGACCGACGACCGGGTCGACGGCGAGGTGGTCTGGCGCGGCGTCACCGGCGGACTGGTCAGGGCCCGTCGGCCCCGGCGCGGTGGGCCCGGTGGGCGGCCAGGGCGCGGTCGATGAGCTCGGCCGCCGAGCCGAGGTAGTCCTGGGGGTCGAGCAGCTGGTCGATGCCGGCCTCGTCGAGGTGCTCGCGGACCTGGGGGTCGCCGGCCAGCAGGCTGCGGAGGGGCGTGCCGGTGTCGGCGGCCTGGCGGGCGAGCCGCCGCACCAGCTCCTGGGCGCCGGTGCGGCCGAGCGGCCCGGCCAGCTCGGTGGCGATCCGCTCGGTCATGAGCTGCCCGCCGGACGCCTCCAGGTTGGCCCGCATCCGGTCGGGATGGACCGCAAGGCCGTGGAGGAGCTCGCGGGTGCGGTGGGCGGCCCCGCCGACCAGCCGCAACAGCTCGGCCTGGGGCTGCCACTCGCCATGCCAGGCCCCGGTGGCCCGCTCCTGCTCCTGGGCCATCGACCCGAGCAGGGTGGCGACCAGCCCCGGGACCCGGCGGGTGGCCGCGACCACGAGCACCGAGGTGACCGGGTTGTGTTTGTGGGGCAGGGTCGAGGACCCACCCCGGCCCTGGCCGCCCTCGGTGACCTCGCCCACCTCGGTCTGGGCCAGCAAGGTCACGTCCAGGGCGAGCTTGCCGAGCACCCCGGCGACGACCCCGAGGGCGGCGGCCAGCTCGGCCACCCGGACCCGGTTGGT